>NZ_JAGGDM010000001.1:0-138419 GCF_017653625.1 Alteromonas sp. K632G | reverse complement strand
TCAAGCTGACGGCACCTTCTCTGTAGATGTGCCTGCTGAATTAGCGGAAGGTGAATATTCTGTTGAGGCCACCGTTACCGATGCGGCGGGCAATACAGCCACCGATGCCAATACCGGTGAAATTGATACGACTGCACCCGCAATTTCATTAGATGCACAAGGCACTGACAACGACACTACGCCTACCCTTTCAGGTACGACTGATGCTGCGCCAGGCTCTACCGTGACGCTAACGGTGACAGACAGTGCAGGTAACGTACAAACGCTTACCACCACAGTGCAAGCTGACGGTACCTTCTCTGTGGATGTGCCTGATGAATTAGCCGAAGGTGAATATTCCGTTGAGGCCAGCGTTACCGATGCGGCGGGCAATAGTGCAACCGATGCCAATACCGGTGAAATTGATACTACCGCACCTGCAATTTCATTAGATGCACAAGGCACTGACAACGACACTACGCCTACGCTTTCAGGTACGACTGATGCCTCGCCGGGTTCGACCGTTACCCTAACGGTGACAGACAGTGCAGGTAACGTACAAACGCTTACCACCACAGTGCAAGCTGACGGCACCTTCTCTGTAGATGTGCCTATTGAATTAGCTGAAGACGAATTTACGGTTAACGCCAGCGTAACAGATCAAGCAGGAAATACGGCCAGTGCCGAAGCTCAGGGCGCTATCGACGTGACTGCACCAACCATCTCATTAAACGCCCCAGGAATAAATGGCGATGCTACACCCACCCTTTCTGGTTTAACGGATGCGGTGCCAGGAAGCACAATAACACTTACCGTTACCGATAGTGCAGGTGTTACTCAAACCTTTACTACGACTGTGCTTGCCGATGGTACCTTTACCGTTGAAGTTCCAAATGCAGTGGCAGAGGGTACATACAGCGTAACTGCCGAGGTGACAGATGGTGCGGGTAACACCGCACAAGCAACAGCGAGCGGCGATTACGATTCTACGAGTCCTTCGACGACCGTAAACCAACCTGCGCCAACAAACGATACCACTCCAAACGTTTCTGGTGAAACCGATGCCCCTCCTGGCAGTGAAGTCGTCATTGTGGTTACAGATAGCGAGGGTAACGAACAAACAATCGTTACCACAGTGGGCGCTGACGGCACATTCAACGAAGACGTGCCAGCGGAGCTTAGCGAAGGTGAGTACACGGTAGATGTAACCGTAACGACACCGGCAGGTAATAGCTCGACTACTACAGTAACAGGCGAAATTGACACCACGGCGCCATCCATTAGCCTTGAGCCTATTGGCTCAACCAATGATGACACACCAGTGATAAATGGCGACACCGACGCAGAACCGGGTGCGATAGTCACGCTAGAAATCGTACATTCAGACGGCACAACGCAAACCATTACTGCGACAGTGCAAGAAGACGGTAGCTTCAGTGCTGAAGTTCCGCAAGCACTGGCAAACGGCGACTTCACGGTAACTGCTTCTGTGTCTGATGTGGCGAGCAATACCGCTTCAACGTCAATCGATGCGGTTATCAATACCCAAGGCCCTGATGTTGTTATTGAAACCGGCTCTCCTACCAACGGTAGTGAAGGTATAGGAGGTTCGTCAGACGCACCTAATTCAGAGGTTGTGGTTGTTATTACAGATAGCGACGGCAACAGCCAGACAATAACGGGGACAACCGATG
Source organism: Alteromonas sp. K632G (assembly GCF_017653625.1). Classification (NCBI taxonomy): domain Bacteria; kingdom Pseudomonadati; phylum Pseudomonadota; class Gammaproteobacteria; order Alteromonadales; family Alteromonadaceae; genus Alteromonas; species Alteromonas sp. K632G. Next base: position 136,746 of record NZ_JAGGDM010000001.1, on the reverse strand, counting down.
AGAATGGCAACTTCAATGTAGCATTCCCTCCTGGCTCTGAAGAAGGCGAATACGAGATTGAAGTGACGGTGACAGACGAAAATGGTAATAGCTCTACCGCCACGGCCACTACTGTACTTGATGCCACGCCACCGGTCGTGAACATCGACCCGCAAACGGATACTAACGACACAACACCGACTATCTTAGGTAATACAGATTTACCAGCGGGCAGCGAGGTCGCTATTACCGTCACCGATAGTCAGGGCAATTCGCAGACTGTTACCGCCGTTGTTGATGAAAATGGTAATTTCAGCGCCGATGTGGATGGAGCGCTAGCAGAGGGCAACTATGAGGTTTCTGTCGAAGCAACTGATGCCGCAGGCAATACGATTACGGCTGACGATAACGGGGGTAGCGTCGACACTACCGCACCAGCGCTTTCTCTAGACCCACAAACTGACGGCAGCGACACCACGCCGTCGATTTCTGGTTCTACCGATTTACCGCCTGGTTCAACGGTAACCATTGTGGTTACCGACGGCGCGGGCAACACGCAAACTATCAATGCAATTGTTGATGATAACGGTGATTTTAACGTCGATGTGCAAACGCCGCTTACTGAGGGTGAATATACCGTAGAGGCCAGTGCTACAGACGATGCAGGCAATACAACGACTGTCACTGAAAATGGCGGCAACATTGATACGCAAGCCCCCACCATTTCACTAGAATCACTTGGCACAGGGAATGACACGACACCTTCAATTAGCGGTTCTACAAACTTAGAAGCGGGCAGCACGGTTACACTTACCGTTACCGATAGTGCTGGAAACAGCCAAACCTTTACTGCCACAGTAGACGCGAACGGCGAATTTAGCGCAGACGTTCCCGCTGAACTCGCTGACGGCGACTACACTGTTGAAGCAACAGCTACCGATACTGCGGGAAATAGTGCTTCAACGTCACAAACTGGCACAGTGGACAGCAATGCGCCAAGCTTAACCCTTGACCCACTTGGTGATGATAACGACACCACGCCTACTATCTCCGGTACTACCGATTTACCAGCTGGCAGCACTGTCACACTGTCTGTTACCGATGCGCTTGGCAATACGCAAACATTTACGACAACGGTAGACGGTTCTGGTAATTTCAGTGTCGATGTTCCCAATCCATTAGCAGAAGGTGAATATAGCGTAACGGCTGCGGCGACCGATGCAAACGGCAATACCGCAACGGCAACGGAAACCGGCGGCAATATTGATATAACATCACCGCTAGTTAACTTAGATGCTCAAGGCAGTACTAATGATGCTACGCCAACCATTTCCGGTAGCACAGACCAAGCACCAGGTAGCAGTGTATCTATCACTGTTACAGACAGTGCAGAAAATACGCAGACTTTTATCGCTATAGTCGAAAATGACGGTACCTTCTCTGTTGATGTGCCAGCAGAGCTTGCCGACGGCGACTTTACCGTTACCGCCACGGTCACTGACGATGCGGGCAACCAAGATTCTGCATCAACGCAAGGCAATATTGATACTGCGGCACCAACGCTTACTCTCGATCCACAAGACGTGGGCAACGATACTACACCGCTTATTAGCGGTGCTACAGATTTACCACAAGGTAGTACGGTTACACTGGTCGTTACCGATAGCTTAGGTAATCAGCAAACCATCGAAACCCTTGTTGATGAAAACGGAGCCTTTAGCGTTGAAGTGCCTAGCGCATTGGCAGAAGGTAACTACACGGTTACAGCAACTGCCGTGGATGAAAATGGTAATACCGCGAGTGTAACCGAAAATGTTGGCAGCATTGACACAACGGCACCAACACTTTCTCTAAACCCAGTGGGTTCTGGCAACGATACCACGCCGACTTTATCGGGCAGCACCGATCTGCCGGAAGGAAGTGTTGTCTCGCTAACGTTAGTGGATAGCGAAGGTAATACGCAAACTATTAACGCCCTAGTCGATGCTAACGGCAATTTCTCTGTCGACGTACCCCAAGAACTGGCAGATGGAGACTACACAGTTAGCGCCACGGCAGAAGACGAGGCAGGTAATGAAGCGACTGACAGCACAACAGGTAACATCAATACGAATGCACCAACGTTAGTGCTAGATGGACAAGACGAAACGAATGACAGTACGCCCGCTATTTCAGGTACCACAAGCTTACCTGAAGGAAGTACGGTTACCTTAACCGTAACGGATAGCGCAGGGAACACGCAGACGATTACCGCGACAGTAGGTGCAGATGGAAGCTTTAGTGCAGATGTTACGTCACCACTACCTGATGGTGCTTACACAGTAACCGCCAGCGCGACCGACGGTGATGGCAATACGACAACGGTGACCGATAATGGCGGCACCATTGATACTACTGCCCCAGCGCTAACCCTGGAAAACCCTGGCAGTACTGGGGACACAACGCCGACGCTTTCAGGCACCACTGATCTTCCTGAAGGAAGCATAGTAACGCTAGTAGTGACTGATAGCGCTGGAAACACGCAAACTGTTAATGCCTTGGTCGATGCTAATGGTAGCTTTAATGTAGATGTGCCAAACGCATTAGCCGACGGCGACTTCACGGTTACCGCCAGTGCAACTGACAGTGCAGGTAATACCGCAAATGCCAATACAACAGGCAATGTAGATAGCCAAGCACCACTGTTAACCCTTGACACGCAAAGCTCTACCAGCGACGTAACCCCAACTATCTCAGGTACTACTGATGTTACTCCCGGCACACTTGTCACCATTACCGTTGTGGATGCCAATGGTGACTCGCAAAGCTTCCAAGTTACCGTGGAAGCAGACGGAACATTCAGCACGGATGTACCTAACGCACTGGCCGAGGGCGACTTCACCGTTACGGCAACAGTAAGCGATGCGCAAGGTAACACCGCGTCTGCAAACGAGACAAATGGAAACATTGATACGCAAGCGCCTGTTGTTAGCGTCAATCCGTTAGATTCAGGTAATGACACTACACCGGTTATTTCAGGTAATACAGATTTACCCGAAGGTGCTGTCGTGGTGATCACCGTAACCGACAGCAATGGCGACACGCAAACCATCAACGCATTGGTTGATACAGATGGCAACTTCGCTACAGAAGTATTGACTTCACTGCCAGAAGGCGACTACAGCGTAGAGGTTACTGCAACAGATGATGCTGGTAACTCAACAACCACATCTGAAGATGGTGGCAATATTGACACCACTGCCCCTGTGCTTACGCTAAATCCGCAAGGTACAGGCAATGATGAAACGCCTAACATATCGGGGAGCACTGATTTAGCACCAGGAAGCACGGTAACATTAACCGTTACTGATAGCGCAGGCAATACGCAAACCTTTGATGCAATTGTGGACGCGAACGGTTCATTCAGCGCGGATGTACCCAATGCTATGCCAGATGGCAGCTATACCGTAACCGCAAGCGCTACCGATGAGGCAGGAAATACAACAACCTCCACCGACACGGGCACCCTAGATACCAGTGCGCCTGCACTGTCTTTAGACGCCCAGGTTACGGTTAGCGATACTACACCAACCATATCGGGTACGACTGACCTAACTGCGGGGTCTACCGTGACGCTTTCAGTCACTGACAGTGCTGGCAATACGCAAACCTTTACCGCACTAGTTGATGCGAGCGGTAACTTTAGTGCTGACGTCCCCGTACCTCTTGCCGAGGGTGATTACTCAGTAATCGCTACCGCTACTGACAGCAACGGAAATAGTGCATCTGTCACCGACAATAACGGGGTCGTCGATACCGTCGTCCCCGCTATATCACTAGATGCGCTGGGTTCAAATAACGATACTACGCCTACTATTTCAGGCACTACGGACTTAGCAGCAGGTGAGAGCGTTACGCTGTCGATTACCGACAACACTGGTAATACACAAACTGTTACCGCAACGGTTGATACAAACGGCAACTTCAGTGTGGATGTGCCAGATGCACTGACCGAAGGTGACTATAATGTTACCGCTACGGCTACCGACGATGCAGGCAACAGTGCGTCAGCCAATGCAGCGGGCACCATTGACACCACAGCGCCTACCCTAACCTTGGACCCTCAAGGACTAGGCAATGACACAACGCCAACCATTTCCGGTAGCACAGATCTAGCTGAAGGTAGCGTTGTATCCTTGGTTATCACAGATAGTACCGGCAACATTCAAACGGTCACGGCAACGGTTGATGCTGCAGGAAACTTTACAGTGGACCTACCCGCGGCACTGGCTGAAGGTTCGTACAGTGTTGAAGCAACAGCCACTGATGAAGCCGGTAACAGCTCATCTATACTCGATAATTCAGGCGCCATCGACACAACACCACCTGAGCTAAACCTAAATGAATTAGCGCCTGAGAATAACCCAACGCCAACTATTTCTGGCACCACAAACCTTCCTGCTGGCGCCATTGTTACCCTAACGGTGGTCGACAGTGCCGGTAATACGCAAACCTTTGCGGCAACGGTACAAACCGACGGCAGTTTTGCAGCAAATATACCTTCACCACTAGCTGAAGGAGACTATACGGTCTCCGCTGCGGCTCAAGACCCGGCGGGCAACCAAGGTTCCGATTCTGAAACGGGCGGTAGCGTAGATACCACTGCCCCCGTTATTAACCTAGATCCATTTGGTACAGGAAACGATACCACGCCAACGATTAGCGGTAGCACAGACTTGGATGCAGGCAGTACAGTGACTATCACGGTGACTGACAGTGCTGGCTCTGTGCAGTCTTTTACTGCATTTGTTGATGCTAATGGCGACTTCAGTGCTGATGTGCCTAATCCTATGGCTGACGGAAACTTCGACGTTACTGCAACGGCGGCTGATGCTGCGGGTAATACCGCCACAGATTCAGTAAGTGGCAACATAAACTCAGCAGCGCCGACCTTATCGCTTGAACCATTAGGAACAGACAACGACACCACGCCAACCATTTCAGGTAATACCGATTTAGCACCAGGTAGCACTGTCACGCTAACCGTGACTGACAGCGCTGGAAACACGCAAACATTCAGCGCCATAGTACAAGGCGACGGTAGCTTTACCGCTGACGTCCCTGCAAGCTTACCTGAAGGTGACTATTCTGTTACTGCTACAGCCACAGACGGCGCAGGCAACAGTGCATCGGTAACCGAAAATGGCGGCAACATCGATACTACGGCGCCATCGATAACTATCGATACACAAGGGCTTGGTAATGATGCAACACCGTCTATCTCTGGCACCACAGACCTCAATGCTGGCGATACGGTAAGCATAAGCGTGACAGACAACGCTGGAAACACCCAGACATTCACAGCCACAGTTCTAAACGATGGCACTTACCGTGCTGATGTTCCCGCCGATTTAGCTGAAGGCAGTTTCAGCGCAACCGTTACTGCTACTGACGATGCGGGTAATTCTGCAACGGCAATAGATAACAACGGTGTCATAGATACAGCAGCGCCAACACTTTCGTTAGACGCACAAGGTTTAACCAACGATGCTACACCGACTATATCGGGAACCACCGACTTGGCTGCGGGCAGCAACGTAAGCATTAGCGTGACGGACAGCCAGGGTAATACGCAAACCTTCACCGCCACAGTTCAAGCGAACGGTAGCTTTAGTGCTGACGTGCCGGTTGACCTTGCAGAAGGCGATTACACAGTAGAAGTGACGGCGACTGATGATGCAGGTAATCAAAACACAGCGGTTGATAACAACGGTACAATCGACACCATCCCGCCTGTTATCAACTTAGACCCTGTGGCCAACGGCAATGACGCTACGCCAATATTGAGCGGTACTACCGACCTTCCAGAAGGAGCAACAATTACACTGGTTGTGGCCGATGCAGGCGGTAATGTACAAAATCTTACCGCTACGGTTGATGCGGATGGCGCTTTCTCAGTTGAGGTACCCAGCGTGCTTGTCGACGGCAACTATGATGTGTCAGCCAGTGCGAGCGATGCTGCGGGCAATAGCACGACAGTCACTGATAGCGGCAATATTGATGCTAGTGCCCCGGACATTACGTTAGATGCCCTTGGTCAAACAAACGACGCTACACCTCTCATTTCAGGTACAACGAACGCGTCAGTTGGTGCCACCGTCACGTTAACAGTGACTGATAGCGCAGGTGCTGTGCAAACCTTTACTGCAGCCGTGCAAGGTGATGGCACCTTTAGCGCAAGCGTACCTGCTGATTTGGCCGAAGGTAGCTACACCATTGTCGCAGAGGTAACTGACGGCGCGGGTAATACAGGTTCTGACTCTGAAACTGGCGGCGTGGTAGATACCACATCACCGGCAGTCGATGTGACAGAGCCAGGTGTAGGAAATGATGCAACGCCAACAATTAACGGTACAACCGATCAACCTGTTGGAAGCACGGTTTCAATTACCGTCACAGATAACGCTGGCAATATTCAAACCTTATCAGCAACCGTACAAAGCGACGGCTCCTTTAGCGTAGACGTCCCGGCCACTATGGCGGAGGGTAACTATACGGTTCAAGCAACGGTTGTTGATGAGGCTGGCAATACAGCGTCCGACGCTGAAACAGGCGTAATCGACACAATTTCACCTGTTATTACTCTGGATGAGCCTGGCACAGTTAGCGACTCAACCCCAACCATTAGCGGTACTGTAGATTTGCCTCAAGGTTCTACGGTGCAGATAACCGTTGTTGATAGTGCCGGTAATACCCAAGTGTTCTCTGCATTGGTTGCTGCAGGCGGCGCATTTTCAGCCGACGTACCAGCGGCGATGGCTGAAGGCAATTTCACAGTCTCTGCAACCGCCACCGATGCAGCAAACAACAGTACAACCGATAATGAAGCAGGCCTAGTCGATACGCTTGTACCTGCACTTACTATGGATGTTGCAGATACCACTAACGACGTTACGCCACTCATTACCGGAACAACCGATGAACCTGCGGGCTCTGTGGTCACTATTTTGGTAACGGATAGCGCCGGTGCGACCCAGACCTTAAGTGCAGTGGTACAGGCCGATGGTTCTTTCTCTATCTCCCCGGGTACGGATTTAGCTGAAGGCGACTTCACGGTAAGCGCTACTATCAGTGATGAAGCAGGTAATACAGCGACAGCGAGTGATGCTGGAAGCATAGACACTACAGCACCATCACTAACATTAACGCCACTTGAGGAAGGCAATGACACAACGCCTACCCTATCTGGCAGCACAAATCTTGCGCAGGGCAGTGAAGTTACTCTTGTGGTAACTGACAGCGCAGGAAATGTCCAAACCATCACGGCTACAGTTGATGTAGATGGAAACTTTACAGTGGATGTGCCTGCGCCTTTAGCTGAAGGTGCATACAGTGTTGAAGCCACGGCGAGTGATGAAGCGGGCAATAGCACTACCGTCGTAGACAATACAGGCGTTATTGATACGACAGCCCCTACTCTATCGTTAGATACACTAGCCCCAGACAGTGACACTACACCTACAATATCAGGGAATACTGACCTGCCTGCAGGTGCTACGATAACGATTACGGTTACGGATAACGCAGGTGTAAGCCAGACCTTCGATGCAACCGTTCAGGGAGACGGCAGTTTCTCGGCCGACGTGCCTAACCTAATGGCTGAAGGAGGCTATACCGTCACAGCGGTTGCCCAAGACCCAGCAGGCAATGAGACTACTGCCACTGAAACAAACGGTAGCGTAGACACTACCGCGCCGACTATCAACTTAGATGCACAAGGCACAGGTAACGATACTACGCCAACGATTACCGGCAGCACCGATTTAAGCCCAGGTAGTTCAGTGACCATAACCGTCACCGACAGCGCAGGAGCAGAACAGACATTTACGGCTATTGTCGATAGTAACGGAGACTTCAGCGCCGATGTGCCTAATGCAATGGCAGACGGTAACTTCAATGTTAGCGCTACCGCCACTGATGCTGCTGGAAACTCGGCGTCTGTTACTACCAGCGGCAATATCAATACAGCCGTGCCAAACCTAACCTTGGATCAGCTTGGTACAGGAAATGACACAACACCGACCATTTCCGGTACTACAGATATTGCTCCAGGTAGCATCGTATCCATCAGCGTTACTGATAATGCTGGTAATACGCAAACCTTTGACGCCATTGTTCAAGCTAATGGCACCTTCTCTGTAGATGTGCCAGCGGCCTTATCTGAAGGTAATTATTCTGTCACTGCAACGGCAACTGATGGTGCGGGCAATACGGCGACTGCAAACGAAAATGGTGGAGTTATCGATACTACTGCGCCTGCTGCCCCTGCTGTTGATGCAGGCAATGGTACCGAAATTACCGGTACAGCCGAAGCAGGCGCTGTCGTAAACGTAGACGTTGACGGTGATGGCATACCTGATTTCACGGTTATTGCTGATGGCGATGGTAACTGGTCAGTAACACCCAGTACACCGCTAGCAGATGGCGTGGTTGTCACGGCAACAGCAACCGATGAAGCTGGCAATACGAGTAGCCCAGCGTCAGATACAGTAGACGCTGTTGCGCCTATCGTTGCCTTTAACGACCTAACGACTAACGACACAACGCCTGCACTTACCGGTTCGGTAGACGATCCAACCGCCATCGTGGTCGTTACCATTAACGGTACAGACTATACCGCGACAAACAATGGTGATGGCAGCTGGACACTGGCTGACGATGCAGTAGCTGCGCTGGCTGAAGGTAGCTATACCGCTACGGTCACTGCTACTGACGCCGATGGTAACACCGGAACTAACTCTGGTACTGTGGTGATTGATACCACTGCACCAGCATCGCCTACCGTCGATGCTGGCAACGGCACAGACATTACCGGTACCGCTGAAGCAGGCGCAACCGTGAACGTAGACGTGGATGGCGACGGCACGCCAGATTTCACCGTCATCGCGGATGGCGATGGAAATTGGTCAGTAACACCCACTACACCTCTGGCCGATGGCGTGGTTGTTACGGCAACGGCTACCGATGAAGCTGGCAATGTCAGTGCACCAGCGTCAGATACAGTAGACGCTGTTGCGCCAGTCGTTACAATCAACGACTTAACTACTAATGACGCTACACCAGAACTAACCGGTACGGTGGACGATCCAAACGCTATCGTAGTAGTGACCATTGATGGTGTGGACTACACCGCAACTAACAATAGAGATGGAAGTTGGACGCTGGCTGACGATACATTGGCAGCACTTGCCGATGACAGCTACACAGCTACCGTTATAGCTACTGATGCCGATGGCAATGAGGGGGCAAATTCAGGAACGGTAGTTATTGATACCACACCACCTGCAATCCCTACTGTGGATGCGGGCAACGGCACCGAAATTACTGGTACCGCCGAAGCAGGCGCAACCGTTAATGTGGACGTGGATGGCGACGGCACGCCTGATTTCACCGTCATTGCTGATGGCGACGGCAATTGGAGTATTACGCCTGATACACCACTTTCCGATGGCGTAATTGTGACCGTAACGGCAACTGACGCAGCGGGCAACATTAGCAACCCAGCCTCAGACACCGTTGACGCGGCGGCGCCAGTCGTTGACTTCAACGACTTAACAACAAATGACACTACACCAGCGCTTACTGGTTCGGTTGACGACCCAACAGCCACGGTGGTCATTACCATTAACGGTATTGACTACACCGCCACTAATAACGGTAACGGCACGTGGACGCTGGCTGATGACGCAGTCGCCACGCTCGCCGAAGACAGCTATACCGCAACCGTTACGGCAACCGACCCTGACGGTAACGTCAGCACCAACACAGGTACCGTAGTGGTTGATACCACTGCACCAACAGCGCCAACTGTTGATGCTGGTAACGGCACTGAGATCACAGGCACTGCAGAAGCGGGCGCGACGGTAAATGTAGATATAGACGGCGACGGCACGCCAGATTTCACCGTCATCGCGGATGGCGACGGCAATTGGAGCGTTACGCCTGATACACCATTGTCTGATGGTGTTGTAGTAACGGCCACGGCTACAGATGAAGCGGGCAATACCAGCGGATCTGTGACTGACACCGTAGATGCTATAGCGCCGGTAGTGGCAATTAATGACTTAACCACCAACGATACGACACCAGCGCTGACAGGTACGGTTGATGATGCGAACGCAGTTGTGGTAGTGACTATCGACGGTAACGACTACACCGCCACTAATAACGGTAACGGCACGTGGACGCTGGCTGATGACGCAGTCGCCACGCTCGCCGAAGGCAGCTATACCGCAACCGTTACGGCAACCGACCCTGACGGTAACGTCAGCACCAACACCGGTACCGTAGTGGTTGATACCACTGCACCAGCATCGCCTACCGTCGATGCTGGCAACGGTACTGAGATCACAGGCACTGCAGAAGCGGGCGCAACGGTAAATGTAGATATAGACGGCGACGGCACGCCAGATTTCACCGTCATCGCGGATGGCGACGGCAATTGGAGCGTTACGCCTGATACACCATTGTCTGATGGTGTTGTAGTAACGGCCACGGCTACAGATGAAGCGGGCAATACCAGCGGATCTGTGTCTGATACCGTAGATGCTGTAGCGCCGGTAGTGGCAATTAATGACTTAACCACCAACGATACGACACCAGCGCTGACAGGTACGGTTGATGATGCGAACGCAGTTGTGGTAGTGACTATCGATGGTAACGACTACACCGCCATTAATAACGGTAACGGCACGTGGACGCTGGCTGATGACGCAATCGCCACGCTCGCCGAAGGCAACTATACCGCAACCGTTACGGCGACCGACCCTGACGGTAACGTCAGCACCAACACCGGTACCGTAGTGGTTGATACCACAGCACCAACAGCGCCAACTGTTGATGCCGGTAACGGCACTGAGATCACAGGCACTGCAGAAGCGGGCGCAACGGTAAATGTAGATATAGACGGCGACGGCACGCCAGATTTCACCGTCATCGCGGATGGCGACGGCAATTGGAGTGTAACGCCAGGTACACCATTGGCCGATGGAGTTGTAGTTACGGCCACGGCTACAGATGAAGCGGGCAACACCAGTGGGCCTGCATCTGATACCGTAGACGCCGTAGCACCGGTAGTGGCAATTAATGACTTAACCACCAACGATACGACGCCAGCACTTACAGGTACGGTTGATGATGCGACAGCGACCGTTGTGATCACCATTGACGGGAATGACTACACCGCCACTAATAATGGCGACGGTACGTGGACGCTGGCTGATGACGCAGTAGCCACGCTCGCCGATGGCAGCTATACCGCAACCGTTACTGCAACCGACCCTGACGGTAACGTCAGCACCAACACAGGTACCGTAGTGGTTGATACCACTGCGCCTACGGTTGCAATAAACGACCTGGCCACCAATGACACCACGCCTGAACTTACCGGTACAGTGAACGATCCGAATGCAATTGTGGTGGTGACGATTGACGGCAATGATTACACCGCTACCAACAACGGTGACGGTACCTGGACACTGGCTGACAACGTGGTAGCAACACTCGCTGAAGGCAGCTACCCAACGTCAGTGACTGCAACAGACGCCGCGGGCAACACGGTAACCAACACCGGTACCGTGGTAATTGATACCACTGCGCCTACGGTAGCAATAAACGACCTGACCACCAACGACACCACACCAGAACTCACCGGTACAGTAAACGACCCTAACGCGGTAGTGGTGGTGACGATTGACGGCAATGATTACACCGCTACCAACAATGGTGACGGCACGTGGACACTAGCCGATGATGTAGTTGCCACATTAGCAGAAGGTAGCTACCCAACGTCAGTGACTGCAACAGACGCCGCGGGCAACACGGTGACCAACACCGGTACCGTGGTAATTGATACCACTGCGCCTACGGTAGCCATAAACGATTTGACCACCAACGACACCACGCCAGAACTTACTGGTACGGTGAACGACACGAATGCGGTTGTGGTAGTGACAATTGACGGCAATGATTACACCGCTACCAACAATGGTGACGGCACATGGACTTTGGCTGACAACGCAGTCGCAACCCTTGCTGAAAGCAGCTACCCAACGTCAGTGACTGCAACAGACGCCGCGGGCAACATGGTAACCAACACCGGTACCGTGGTAATTGATACCACTGCGCCTACGGTTGCAATAAACAATCTGACCACCAACGACACCACACCAGAACTCACCGGTACAGTAAACGACCCTAACGCGGTAGTGGTGGTGACGATTGACGGCAATGATTACATCGCTACCAACAATGGTGACGGCACGTGGGCACTAGCCGATGATGTAGTTGCCACGTTAGCAGAAGGTAGCTACCCAACGTCAGTGACTGCAACAGACGTCGCGGGCAACACGGTGACCAACACCGGTACCGTGGTAATTGATACCACAGCGCCTACGGTAGCCATAAACGATTTGACCACCAACGACACCACGCCAGAACTTACTGGTACGGTGAACGACCCGAATGCGGTTGTGGTAGTGACCATTGACGGCAATGATTACACCGCTACCAACAATGGTGACGGCACATGGACTTTGGCTGACAATGTCGTCGCTCTGCTTGCTGAAGGTAATTACACGGCAACGGTTACCGCTACAGATGCCGTGGGTAATTCTGACTCAGCTACAGGTTCAATTGTTATCGATACCAGTATTGATGAAAACAATAATGCTCAAACGGTAACGTTCGACAGTATCTCAAACGATTCTGGGGTGGCTGGAGACTTTATAACTAGCGATAACACGCTGGTTTTCAATGGAACAGTTGACCTTGGTGACAATACTACTCTGACTGTCATTATTGATGGCACGTCCTATACCTTTGGCACTGACCCTGAACTCACCATTGATGGAAGCGGCAACTGGAGCCTAGATCTAACAGGTACAACGCTACCAGCGGGTACCTATTCGGTAGTGGCAACAGTCACCGACGACGCCGGTAATTCGGCAAGCACAGCGAGCCAAAATGTGGTTGTACAAGCCCTCGATGCCATTAATGATGGAAACGGAGTCGATATGGGCGAGCCGGTGGTCACGGTCAACCCACCAGAAACCACCAGCAACGTAGATGTTATCGGCTTAGTTGAAGCTACAGGCGGTGTTGATGCAAGTGCATCCTTTACCGTTTCCCCTAACCATGTAGGTGAAGTGTTAGTAGAGGTTGACCAAATAGCACTGGTTGCTGTTGCCGATGCCTACATTGTTGAGGTGTATGACGAGAGCGGTCAGCTTGTTTACCAAGGAGTAAGCGCAGATTCAAAACTTGCAGATGTCGGTGGACTAGACATTTTTGATGTTACCGGCGACGAGACCATTTCGTTCACGTTAGCAGGCCTTGATGCTGGCAACTACAGTGTGGTGGTTCGCAATGATGAGAACTTACTTGAAGATTTGTTAGACAATGACAACAGTAACGATATTGACCTTGATGAGCTTGGTACAGCTGGCGTGGTACTTGGGCCAGACAATCAGGCGGTAGTTCTTGATACTATTGAAGCAACGTTAAATACCGGCGTTTTAGGTATTCCACTTGGTACGGTTGGCACGCAAGTAAGGGGAGTACTAGAGACACTTCTGGATACGACTACAGTAATTGGCGCAGGACAGCTTGTTAATTTACTTACCGCCCCTCTTGATGCAATTGGCTTAACTGGCTTCCTTGATGATATTTTAAGTGTTGTTGCCGATGCGTTGCTTAGCAATACCTTAACCCTTTTACAAGACACTGACATTACCACCACGTTAACGGAATACACTTATACGGGTGATTTAGTGGCACAAGGTAACCTGATTAATGGTGATTTAAGTGGCGTGGGCTCGGACACTATCTTAGACGGCGCGCAAGTGACGCTTGTTACCAATGCATCTGGTGATAGCGTTACTGTTCCTGCTGCAGGTACAGTTACTATTCAAGGTAATTATGGTGTACTAGAAATTTCTGCAGACGGTACGTATACCTACACTGCCGACGGCGATCGCAGTGCAATCGGCCAAGACGAAGTGTTTAACTACACCCTATCAGACGGTGCAACCTCTGATATTGCGGCACTTACCATCACCATTTCTGGCAGCGACTTCCCTACAGTAGTAGCACAGACAGATAATAATGACATGGAATTGGGCGCACAAACTGCCATTGTAAATGCACCAGTTACCGACAGCGACTTCCAGGTGATAGGCTTAGCAGAAAGCTCACCAGTGGCAGGTTCGCCAGAGGCTAGCACAACGCTTACCGTTGATGCTGGTTACTTTGGCGAAGTGGTAGTCGAGGTCAGCCAAACAGCGCTGGTTGCCGTTGCCGATGCGTATCGTGTTGACATTATTGATGCAGATGGCAACGTGGTTGCTACAGCTATGACGCCGGACAATCCGTTAATAGGTGATGCGGTAGGTATAAACCTTATCGGAGTAACCGGTGACGATACGCTGGTTGCAAAATTCTCAGGGCTACCTGCCGGTGATTACACCGTGGTTGTTCGCAATGATGAAAGTGTGCTTGAAACATTATTCGATCAAAATAGCGACGGCTCGATTACGCTAACAGAGTTAGGTGATGGCGGCGTGGTGCTTGGGGAAGAAAACCAAGAGGTAGTGTTAACTGCTGTTGAGGACGCACTAAACGGCACTAACGCGAGTATATTAAATGGGCTTGGTTTAGGTACGGTTGTACGAAACCTTGTCCTTGAGCCAGCCTTAAGCACAGCAGATACCATAGGCGCCGGCGACTTAGTGAGTACCATTACTACTGGACTTAATCTATTAGGGCTGGGCGCATTGGCCGATACTGTATTAGATGCGGTCGCGGCAGCATTACTAAGCAATACACTTACCTTGCTTCAGTCTACCGATATAACTTCAACACTCACTGAATACGCGTTTGAAGGTAGTACTACAACGTCGGGTAATGTTATCGATGCTGCTAACACAGGCGATGTGGCCGATAGCATTGCCGAGGGCGGCGTAGTGACGCAAGTTACTCATACCAATGGTGAGTCGGTGACCGTATTAGGTACTGGTTTATCTGGCATTACCATTGAGGGTGATTATGGCGACCTCACCATCTTTGAAGACGGAAGCTACACCTACGTGGCCAACGGCGTGCGCGACGGCTTGGGTAGTACAGATAGCTTCAGCTACACCATTTCAGATGGTACTAATACCTCCACCGCCAACCTTAACTTTAACCTATCAGGGCAAGGGGTATCGGCAGACTCAGCACGTGCTGAATTGACCTATGATTTTGTTTCAGACACTGGCCCTAGTGAACTAGATGCGCTTTCTCATGGTTATTTACTTGGGCTTGGGGGCAGCTTTAGCGATACCAGCAGTACGTTTGCCGTCGCTACAGACACGACTCAAGATATTACGTTAAACGTTGATAATGGTAGCCTGCTGTCACTGGTTTCAAGCCTTACTGTTACTGTAGAAAAGTTTGAAAACGGAGTATGGGAAGAGTATAGAGTTTTCCCGAACGGCGAGCTTGTTAGCTTATTAGGCATTGATGGCGACACCGTGCTTACCGTCAACGGATTAACTGAAGGCTTGTACCGTCTGTCAATGAGCGGTACGACAGGCGTTGGCGTAGCCGGTAGTATTAGTGTAGATCTATCCTCTACCATCAACTACCTTGACCAGTTTGAAGTCAGCGGCGTACAAACCGCCACGGGCAATCTGTTCGAAAACGATGTGCTATTTGGCCCAACATACGATGTAACTGTATCTACTGATGGAACAATTTTCCAAGATACCACTGGCGGCATTACGTTAGTGGGTGATTACGGTACGCTGCAGATTGATGAAACGGGTGCGTACACGTATACCCCAGACAACACCCAAGCCGTATTTGGTGGCACCTTAACAGATACCTTTACTTACCGTATTGAGTATCCAGATGGTACTGTCGAACAGGCTGAGTTTAACGTGTTTGTGACGGCATCTGGTGAAGGTGTAGCAGTAGTAGAAACAAGTAACTCAGCTGAAACTATGGCAAATAGTTCATCGGAGTCGGTAAGTGCATCACAAAGCTCAGAAACGGAAGCTACTGATGAACCCAAAGCGCCTACCGTTGTTGAATTTAGTGCGCAGTCTGAACAAACCGTCGAGTTAAACACTGATTCTCAAGTGGTGACATCTGAGAGCACATTGCCGGAAGATATAATTACCCTTCCAGAGGAAAACGATATTGTTACCATCGGGCTGGAAACCGAAGTAACGATCGATACCGTAGATCTTGAGCTTCCACCAGAAGATTTGATTTTACCGTCGATAGAGTCTGTTCCATCTAATTCTGAAAGCGATAGCACATCGGTAGCTGAGTCTGGGCAGGTGTCTGGTGATACTGCTAAAGAGAGTGACGGTAGTATTGGCATTGCTACTCCAACGGAGTCAGATGTGCTAAAAACAGCAATCGATAAATTCCCAACAACGGATATTTAATGTAAAAGAGGCTTAACGATAAAGGCTCTGATACATCTGTATCAGGGCCTTTTTTTATTTAGAAAGTTGCGAAACTCACCGCCCACAACGTTTAATTATTCTATACGACGAACGAGCAGGTTAATTTTAAACCTATACCATGGAAACCTTCGGCACCTTATTGATTAATCAAAAGGTTTCGTATTTAACGGAACTACGTATAATAGTTCCTCACAACGTTAGGTCCCCATAGTTTAATGGATAAAACAAGGCCCTCCTAAGGCTTAGATGTTGGTTCGATTCCAGCTGGGGACGCCACTACGCTTAACCGCAATTACGGAAATTATTCCTATCTGGCACTATTTCCCAAGATAATTATCTAATATCTCTTGCCACTCGTCCGTCTCTATTACTCTAAGTAACGCGGTATTAATTTTTTCTCTTTGGGCACTGTTTTCTGGTAGTGCAATAGCATAATCCTGACGCTCAATGACTTCAGGTAAAATAAGAATACTGTCACCAAAGCTGTTTTTAGTTAAGTACTGTAAAATGGGTTTATCGTAAACCAATGCATCTAGCTTGCCTGATGCCAATTGCGACAAACCTTCTTCAACGCTTTCAAGCCGCTTAAATCCGATATTTTCTTTTTGTAAAAATGCGCTACTTGCAGAGTTAGCCAAGGTGCCCACCCGCACATTAGGTAGGTCCTCAAGCCCTTTAACACTTGAAGATAGCTGACTTACGGTAAGGCTTGTGGCAATGGCTGCGGTAAAGCTACTGATTAAAATGATGGCTGCAAACATCCAAATGAAACCGATTACCCTCCCCCCAAAGGTAACAGGGGCCTTATCGCCATACCCTACTGTGGTCATGGTCACCGCCGCCCACCAAAAGCTAGCACCAAGGCCTTGTTGCGTCGAGCCGCCAAACATCTCGGCGTTGCGCTTTCTTTCAAACAGCCACAGTAACGCACCTACCGCCAGTAGCAACCCGCACAAAGCTGATAGTGCAACTAAAAATTCCCAGCTGAAAAAACCTTTAACGGCTGACATCCACCGATTTCCTTCGCTAGGCACGGCGATAGCTAATCCCGTAGTATAAAAGGGGTGCGTAAAATCAATAACCGATTCTCGTTGCGCATTGACGGTAAGCGCAGCAACAGATGCATCAAAACGACCGCTTTCTACTCCCGCCACCAGCTCAACCAAAGAGGCTTCGGTCAACGCATAATCGGTAGCCGTTAATTCTGCAATTTGCTCCCAAAGCGCAATACTTATCCCCTCAAAAGAACCATCTTTGTTTTTGATGACAAACGGCGGCGCGACCTTCGTAGCAATCACCTGTTTTATATCATTATCATTGGTTTGCGCCATACTTGGCATCGTGACACTTAAGCAAAACACTAAGATAGTGATTATTCGACACATTGTTTTCATACTTGTCCTTGTGATTTGTTTACTTTTAAACTGCATTTAAGCCACTTTCACTAATAGTAAGCCATCGTCAAATTAGCTACGTATAAGATTCAGTCGTCAATAATTAAAAAAAACTATTTCGATTTTGGCTTTTAAAATGATGCTACTTTTAGAATAAACCCATGGTATACGAGAGTAGAATATTCAACAAACAGCCCCATATTGATTCTTAGTAAAACAGTGCTTATTTAGGTCAACGTTGAAAAGTAGTATTGGCGTAGCGAATACATTCATGAAAATAACGCTTCGCTGAGTGTGGGAGAAAACTATGACTGATTTTAAAAAAAATGATGATTTACATTCGTTCTTTAATGAGATGCAGGATGTAAAACCCATTAAACCTTCAAATAAAGCGTTATTGCATGATACAGAGAGTGCGATAGCTGAAAAAAAGAGGCGCGCAGCAAGTCAACGCAGTGAAAGGGAAAAGCTGAAAAGTCCCCTAAGTCTAGAAGGGGTAACACCTGTAAAGCCTGACGATTTCATTTTATTCCAACAACCAGGTATTCAAGATGGTGTGTTCAAAAAATTACGCATGGGTAAATACCCATTAGAAGAAACCCTTTCTTTAAGTGGCATGACGATTGAGCAAAGTAGAGATGCACTATACAAAACCATAACCGACTCACATAAACGAGGTGTGAGGGCATTATTGATTAAGCACGGCAAAGGTGAAGAGAGTAAACCTTTTCCTGCTTATAAGAAAAGTTTTGTTAATCACTGGTTGCTTGAATTAGAAGAGGTCATTGCCTACCACACGGCGCAGCCTATGCACGGCGGATTTGCAGCTACATATGTATTATTGAAGAAACACCCAGATCAGAAATTGATTAACAGAGAGAAAAATAGGAAAGGCTAATAACGCAAGATTTATAAAATGAATTGGTAAAGCTGAGTGATTAACGCCAGTATCTGAAGACAGATACTGGCGTTAGAATTTCACTTTCAGACTACTTAACTGAAGACTGCACAACTAGCGTTGAAGTAACGTCGGCAGATTTAGCTGAACTGCTGAAAACAGCAGTAACAAACATCAGCACAACCGCTATGGCTACTCCGGTTAAGCCAAACCCTTTTGATGAACGATTCATTCGTCGTCTCTTGTTATCAACACCAACAATATTTTTTGTTGGTACAACCCTTAAAACAAACTCCTGTAACCAGTCTGCAATCCCTGCATTGCACTACAATAGATCAGTGACTTATCGAAGACAAGCCCTCAGTACAAATTTTTGACACTTTGCCAATCTATTGACACGCTTCACGCTCATTTAAGTGAAAAAGTAGAGATAAGAACATCTTACCTCTACTAAGCTTAAGCGCGTTTTTATCCTACAAATCGACGAGCATTTCTAAAGATACGCATCCACGCACCATCTTCTTGCCAATCGTCTGGACGCCATGAGTTAGCCACCGCTCTAAACACACGTTCAGGGTGCGGCATCATAATAGTGCTTCGTCCATCAGCCGAGGTTAAACCTGTAATACCCTCAGGCGAACCATTCGGGTTAGCGGGGTATTGCATAGTAGGTTGGCCGTAGTTATCAACATAACGAAGTGCCACCTGCGATGCTACGGACGAAAGCGCGCTGTCGCTTGCAAACTCTGCTTGGCCTTCACCGTGTGATACAGCAATTGGCATGCGCGAACCGGCCATGTCTTGCAACAACACAGAGGCAGACTTAGTCACTTCTACCATGGCAACACGGGCTTCGAAACGTGCCGATTGGTTCGCAACAAAGTGCGGCCAATGTTCAGTGCCAGGAATAAGCGACTTTAAGTTCGACAACATTTGGCACCCGTTACATACCCCTAAACTAAAGGTACTGTTGCGGTCGAAGAAGCCAGCAAATTGATCTCGTGCAAGCTCGTTGAACAAGATTGATTTTGCCCACCCTTCACCGGCGCCAAGTACATCACCGTAAGAGAAACCACCACAAGCAGCTAAACCAGCGAAGTCATCAAGTGTGACTTTACCAGCCAAGATATCACTCATGTGTACATCAATGGCGTTAAAACCAGCACGGTTAAATGCAGCGGCCATTTCAAGATGCGAATTTACGCCCTGCTCTCGTAAAATGGCGACTTTAGGTTGTACACCTTTCGCGATATATGGCGCAGCAATATCTTCATTTACGTTGTACGTAAGCGCAGCATGTAGGCCAGGGTCAGCAGCATCTTGCTTAGCAGCATGTTCTTGTTCAGCACATACTGGGTTATCGCGAAGCTTTTGCATCGCCAAGGTGGTTTGTGCCCACGTAGTACGCATGGCTACGCGGCTATCGTTTAGCACTGCCACGTTATCACGGGTAAACTCTATAGTGTCGGTGGTATTTAACGTACCGATGTAATGACTAACATCACTTAAATCGAAAGACGCGAGTACCGCATTTACTTCCTCGATGTCTTTGTCTAATACTTGAAGTACGCCACCAAGCTCTTCGTTAAACAACACAGATAAGTCTGAACTCGCTTCTGAACCTGAAATGCCGTCTAGCGCAACACTTACACCGGTTTTACCGGCAAAGGCCATTTCGGCTACGGTAGTGAATAGTCCACCATCAGAACGGTCGTGGTAAGCTACTATCAGTTGTTTCTCAATTAGCGTCTGTACCGCATTAAAGAAGGCTTTTAAACGCTGCGCCGAAACTACATCGGCAGGTGCGTCACCTAATTGCTCGTACACTTGTGAAAGACAACTCGCGCCAAGGCGGTTCTTGCCTTCACCTAAATCGATTAGCAATAATTGGCTGTCGCCCTTATCGGTGCGAAGCTCTGGTGTCACCGTTTTACGAATATCTTTTACGGCACCGAAAGCAGAAATCACTAACGATAACGGTGATGTTACCGCTTTATCTTCGCCTTCCTCTTGCCATGCGGTTTTCATCGACATGGAGTCTTTGCCTACCGGAATGGTCAATCCCAATTCAGGGCAAAGCTCTTCACCGACGGCTTTTACCGCTTCATACAAACCAGCGTCTTCACCAGGGTGTCCTGCCGCTGCCATCCAGTTTGCTGAAAGTTTAATACGGGTTAAATCACCAATATTCGCCGCGGCAATGTTAGTTAACGCTTCACCCACGGCTAAACGCGCTGACGCACCATGAGATAATAAGGCAACAGGGGTTCTTTCACCCATCGCCATGGCTTCACCATGGTAAGTATCAAAAGCAGTGGCAGTAACCGCTACATCGGCCACAGGTACTTGCCAAGGGCCAACCATTTGGTCGCGGTTAACCAAACCTGTTACCGAGCGATCGCCAATGGTAATAAGGAAAGTTTTTTCCGCCACAGTAGGTAGCGACAATATGCGCGTTGCCGCGTCAGCTAGTGTAATGTCGCTTTCATTAAAACCTGTGGTTTCTAATGGCTTACTAGTAACGTCGCGATGCATTTTAGGCGGCTTGCCAAGTAACACATCAAGGGGCATGTCTATAGGCTGGTTATCGAATTGGCTGTCGTTTACATTCAATTCTTGTTCAGCAGTGGCTTCCCCTACTACAACGTAAGGTGCGCGTTCACGGGCGCAAATCGCCTCAAACACCGGCATGTTTTCTGGTGCTACTGACATCACGTAACGTTCTTGTGATTCGTTACACCATAATTCTAGTGGTGTCATACCTGGTTCGTCAGATAATACATTACGCAGTTCAAACTTACCGCCACGTCCGCCATCGTTAACTAATTCAGGCAGCGCGTTCGATAAACCACCCGCGCCCACATCGTGAATAAACTGGATAGGATTGTTATCACCTAACTGCCAGCACGCATCAATAACTTCTTGGCAACGACGCTCCATTTCTGGGTTTTCACGCTGTACCGAAGCAAAGTCTAAATCTTCATTTGACTGACCTGATGCCATGGAAGAAGCTGCGCCCCCACCAAGGCCAATGTTCATTGCAGGGCCGCCAAGTACGATAAGTTTGGCACCTACGGTAATTTCGCCTTTTTCAATATGCTCACGGCGAATATTACCTAAGCCACCAGCAAGCATAATAGGCTTGTGGTAACCACGTACTTCAACGCCATTAAAGCTATTCACTTCTTGCTCGTAGGTACGGAAATAACCAAGCAAATTCGGACGACCAAATTCATTATTAAATGCAGCGCCACCTAGTGGGCCATCTAGCATAATATCTAACGCGCTCACGATACGTTGTGGTTTACCGTAGTCTTTTTCCCACGGCTGTTCTAACCCTGGAATACGTAAGTTAGACACACTAAAACCACCCAAACCTGCTTTTGGCTTAGAACCACGACCGGTAGCACCTTCATCACGAATTTCACCACCTGAGCCTGTTGCCGCACCTGGGAAAGGTGAAATAGCGGTTGGGTGGTTATGGGTTTCTACCTTCATCAGAATATCGATACTCTCATGATGGTATTCATATTGATGAGTTTGTGGGTTCGGGAAGAAACGCCCTGCTTCCCATCCAGACATAACAGCAGCGTTGTCTTTATAGGCCGAATAAACATGATCGGGTAACACTTCAAATGTGTTCTTGATCATTTTGAACAAGGATTTTTCTTGCTCTTGACCGTCGATGGTCCAACTGGCGTTGAAAATCTTATGGCGGCAATGTTCAGAGTTCGCTTGCGCAAACATGTAAAGCTCTACGTCGGTAGGATTGCGCGCCAAACGCGTAAAGCTTTCGAATAAATACTCTATTTCATCATCAGCCAGTGCTAAACCAAGTTGAATATTGGCATCCACAAGCGCTTGCTTGCCATCTTCGAGTATCGCTACTGATGTAAAGGTTTTCGCCTTAGTATGTGCAAACAATACTTCTGCCGCTGCTGTATTAGGAAAAACAGTTTCCGTCATGCGATCATGCAAGTGGGCAGCAAGAAGACTATAGTCAGCATCGCTAAGCGGTTGCGCTGCTTCTATATAAAAAGCACAGCCTCGCTCTATACGATTAATCGTGTTCAGACTACAATTGTTTGCGATATCAGTTGCTTTGGTAGACCAAGGAGAGATGGTGCCTGGTCGGGGTGTTACCACGAAGAGATTGCCAGTTGGCGTTTGGGTTTGTCGGGCAGGCCCGTAGGTAAGCAGCTTTTTAAGTATTTCTAATTGCTGCTGCGAGAGTTCACCTTCTGAATCGATAAGGTGAATATATTCGCTATATAGGTTTTTCACCTTAATGCCGGATTGACCCAGCTTTGCAATCAGTTTAGTTTGGTGAAACTCTGATAGTGCGGGAGCGCCTCGAAGGACCAACATATTGCTTTACCTGGTTGTTCAGAAACAACGACCATCAATGGGACGCGTTGCCTCTGTAATTGATGAATATTTCGGCGCGGATTATAGAGGATTTATGTTCTATTGGTAACCTTCAACATAGGCTATGTTGCAGTTTTTTTTCTCAAAACCCAATTTACAACAATAAGAAAAGGTTTATGCCGTTACAACAATACAAAAAGCGATTAAAAACAACTTTTTTTATCGCATTATGCTTTTTCGCTTCAAGTTGTGGCTCTCCTACCGTTCCGAACGCTCTGTTGTCATTAATTGAGCGCGGTTCAATAAAGGTAGGCACGCTTTATGGCGCGGCGACTTATTATAATGGCGCCGAAGGTCCGCAAGGTTTTGAATATGAATTACTTGCCGGCTTTTCAGATTATGTCGGGGTAACGCTCGACTTATATCCTTTCTACAGTTACGACGCGATGCTAGAGCAACTTGCTGAAGGCAACCTAGATATTGTGGCCACAGGTGACGCGGTTACCGATGCCTTACTGATGCGCTTCACCTATGGTCCTGCATATCAAACTGTTGCGCAACACTTGGTATACCGCGCGGGCACCACACGACCTCGAGAACTTGATAGCCTTGTCGACCCTGTTGTAGCAGTGTCGGGAAGCAGTCAAGCGCAGCTACTTGCAGTATTAAACGGCGCTAGTGAATCCCTGTTAGTCACTACAGAAGATTCTGATGCCGAGGAACTGCTACAAAAAGTGGCTACAGGTGAAATTGCCTATACCCTTGCAGATAGTAACCGTCTTGCGCTGCAACGAAGACGACACCCTAATTTGGCCGTAGGCCTAACCGTACGAGAAGAAATGCCAATGGCATGGGCGCTAAACCCTGAATTAGATGATTCTATTAAAGCCGCCATTATTGAATATTTTGGTACCGTGCATCAATCAGGGTGGTTTACCGTATTAGAAGAAAAGTATTTTGGTCACATTAGGCAATTTGACTACGTAGACAGTCGTGCATTTAATCAATCCGCCGAGTCGCTGTTAAAAGATTACAAAAGTATGTTTCAGCAATATGCAGGTGATTTGGATTGGCGCCTATTAGCCGCAATGAGTTATCAAGAAAGCCACTGGGATCCTGATGCAATCTCTCGTACTGGCGTTCGCGGTTTAATGATGCTGACCATGGACACGGCTAATGACTGGGATGTTGAAGATCGTACCGACGCAGAACAAAGTATTCGCGGTGGCTCTCGCTACTTCGCCAGCTTATTAGGACGAATTCCTGCAAGAATTGGCGACCCGGATAGAACTTGGATGGCAATGGCGGCGTATAACCTTGGCCTAGGTCATTTAGAAGATGCCCGAATTCTTACAGAGCGTCAGGGCGGCAATCCAGATTTGTGGGTAGATGTAAAACAACGGCTTCCACAGCTAAGGCAAAAGAAGTACTACAGAACAACACGTTATGGGTACGCTCGGGGCGATGAAGCGCTTCAGTATGTAGAC
Organism: Alteromonas sp. K632G; assembly: GCF_017653625.1. Lineage (NCBI taxonomy): Bacteria > Pseudomonadati > Pseudomonadota > Gammaproteobacteria > Alteromonadales > Alteromonadaceae > Alteromonas > Alteromonas sp. K632G. The sequence goes on along the minus strand of NZ_JAGGDM010000001.1, from coordinate 112,127 downwards.
AATATTCGCCGATATTACGACAGTCTTCTTTGGCTAGATGAACAAGGAAGAATTTAGCTGGCGCCATATTGAATTTTGTCATTATGATGTCATCTAAGATAAGTAATATCGAATGTACCTAGCCTTTTCGGCTAGCTAAGGCATAAGTGCAGAAATGATGAAATGATGAAATGAAATCATGCCTTATTCAATTTCCCAATTTGTATTAACAAGGAGGGCAAAATGAAAAGAAACAAATTATTTAGGAAAGGAATAAAATTGAAAAATAATAATAGACGTAGAGTGATGCTAAAAAGAATGCATCAAAAAGTACTACAACGCCGCAAACTGTTTGTCACCAGTGAGATGTTTACTCAGTTGACCCGCAATTCTTAAGCGCCGCTTGTTTGGCTTTTTTATCTAGTTTTATCTGCGCTCGACGACGTTTAAAAAATGCTGAAATCTTATCAGCACAGTCGTCGGCCAACACCCCTGATATGACATCTACCTGATGATTGAGTGATGGATGGTTCAAAATATTCATCACTGACCCTGCCGCCCCAGTCTTAGCATCGCTGGCACCATATACCACTCGCTTAATTCTGGCGTGAACCAACATTCCTGCGCACATTGAACATGGCTCTAAAGTGACATAAAGCGTGGCATCGGTAGTACGGTAGTTTTGTAAGTGCTTTGCCGCCATTCTTACCGCATTCATTTCTGCGTGAGCGGAAGGATCGCTATCTGTGATAGGCGTATTCCACCCTTCACCTATTAATTCACCATTGTGTACAACACAAGCCCCTACCGGCACCTCTCCCATTGCTTCTGCTTTATCCGCTAGGCTAAGGGCGTGCTGCATCCACTTTGTATGCTTTACCATGCGTTTAGAGTTGTTAATTTCGTCATTCATTCGTTAATTTAACTAATTTTTTGTGAATTAGATTTTCACCAACATAATCCAATTAATAGAAATTACTATAAACAATTGATTTATAGTTAATTTATAACAATGGCAGCCATCTTGCTATCTTTGTTATAGACATACTTGCGAATTACAGAGTGATAACGTAAATACAAACTTGTCCATCGGCTTATTCTATATGAAGTAGCTCAAAAGCTTTAATGTACAGTTACGTATTTATTTACACTTTTTTCCCAAAAAGCGTATTTATAAGCGCTATAGTAACGAAAAAAGTGGGTTTAGCGTAGTCGCTTTGTAAGCTTGGCTTGTAGGAAAGAATACAATTTTTCACCTACACTGAGTGCAGAACAATTCAAAACAAACTGAAGGGAAAGTTCCATGAATATGACCGCCATTGCTATTGTTGCTATTATCGCTTGGGCTATTGTGAGCATCACAGACTCAGTAAAAACAAAAAAGTCGAATAAAGTATCTGACAAGGCATCGAAAGCTTATGAAGCCGAAATCGCATCACTCAAAGAACGGGTTTCTGTGCTTGAAAAAATTGTAACCGATGAAAAATACGACCTGAAAAAACAGTTTGCCGACTTGGAAAAAGACAAAGTTGCATAGGCTTTTTGTAAAACGCTTTTCCTAAGTGCCTTTTTGAAAGCGTGTTCGTACTTCGAATTTTTATCAGAACGGTCTAAAGCATTCTGTTGTCGGCTAGCTGCCTTCCAGTAGTTTTCTCTCAGCGCGTTCTACGCGCCGAGGTTTGCCGGCAATAACCAGCACATCATGGGGTTGCAACACAGCTTCATGGTCGGGATCTTTTACCTCGGTGCCATTTCTTCTTAATCCCCGTACACGAACCCGCATTTTGGCAAAGTCGATATCTTTAATTTTGCTTCCCATGCATGCAGCATGTTCTGAAAGCACCACAGCGTGTATGAATTCGAGTTTATCCTCAGTGCCGTAGCTAATTTCAGTCGTTTCCCCTGGGTAGAATCCATGCAAGTGATCGTAGCGTCCTTTTCGTTCCGCGCGAACACGCTTTAAGATTCGAGACATGGGCACACCGGCGTAATGCAGTACTTGAGAAATAAGCATCAAACTACCTTCTTGCAACTCGGGTACGACTTGATTTGCCCCCGCAGAATATAAACCATCTAACTGATAGTCTCGCTTAGTTCGCACCATAACATCTGCGGTGTTATCTATTTGATGGGTGCCACTAATAACTTGTTTTGCTTTATCAGGTTGGTCAAAGGTGACTAAGATAAGCTTTGCTTTTTCAACATTGGCGCTACTAAGAATGTCTTTTTTACTGGCATCGCCAAACAGCACTGGCTCACCAGCGTTCCTACTTTCATGCACACGAACTGGGTCCATATCAATCGCTATAAATGCAATGCCTTCCATCTTCAGCATGCGAGCTACCGATTGCCCCACCCTGCCAAAGCCACAAATCACAACATGGTTGGTTAAATCGTTATCCACTATTAACGTATTGTGCGCATTGTCTTCACTCTTATTGGCCACAATACGCTTTGCAAATACCAAACTGTTGTTCATTAACCAAGGCGTTAGCGCCATGCTCAATACCCCCATGCTCACAATGAGAGAAGATTGCCCAGTGGTAAGCACACCATAAGTGGTCGCCAATGCAGCAATAACGAAACTAAACTCGCCAATTTGACATAACTTAATACCCGCCGACCATGCATCCAGAGGATTAGTTTTCACAAACGCAGCGGCCATTCTTACCATAAGAATTTTGATAATCATCAGCCCAACAACGCCAAGAACAATGGTAAAGAAGTTACTCCACAGCACATTTATATCGAGCTGCATGCCAACGGTAACGAAAAACAATCCCATTAAAATATCGCGAAAGGGGCGAATATCGGCTTCAAGTTGGTATTTGTATTGGCTCTCCCCTAGCATCATTCCCGCAAGGAAAGCCCCTAGCGCCATCGATAACCCAAAGTAATAGGTTAGGCCGCCAGCCAATAGCGCGATTAAAATTGTGGTAAGAACAAAGAGCTCATCGGTGCGGGTTTTGGCTATTTCTCTAAAGACCCAAGGCAACACCCACTTGCCTACCGACATTAAAAACGCGATGACAAATATACCTTTTAACAAGGCTTCACCTAAGGCAAACGCAATGCTCACCTCGCCGCTTTGAGCAAGCAAGGGAATAGCAATAAGGAATGGAACAACGGCAAGGTCTTGAAATAGCAGAATACTAACAGCCAGCTGGGTTCTTCTGTTATTGAGAATACCCATTTCAGTTGCTTGTTTGATGACTATAGCGGTAGAGCTTAGTGCCAGCGCTCCACCAATAATAATGGAAGCTTTGATAGGTAACCCGAATAAATAAGGAATGCTGGTAAATACAGCGGTGGTCAGCAGCATTTGACCACCCCCAACGCCAAATACTAATGAGCGCATGGCCACTAGCTTTGGTAGGGAAAATTCCAGCCCTAGTGAGAAGAGCAAAAAAACGATGCCGGTTTCAGCCAGCAAATGCATTTCTTGAGGGTGAGCGAAAAGCGCAAAGAGCTGTGGGCCCGCTAATATACCTGCAAATAAATACGCTAAAATTGGCGGTAAATGGATGCGCTTAAAAATAGCCACACTACAAACGGCAATAAACATTAACGCGATCACGTTCAAAAAACCGGCACTCACTTCACATCTCCCTACCGTTAATTTGAGGCTTTAATGTTCCGCGCTGGTTAAAACTTACGCACATCTAAATTAAAATACGACTGAACATCAAAGTATTACAGCAGCCCTAGCGACCCTACATTTTTAATAGCCTATATCGCAAAGCAATATTGCAGGAATTGGCATTAAGCTTGCTAATACCTACTAACAAATTAGCATAAGCGGCAAATTTTGACACTTTCCACTTATGTATATTTTTCCGTATTGCTAAAGGGGCATTTCCGTGGATTTCTCTACTACTATCTACGATAGCACACAACATGACAATTTTTATCCTCCTGCTAGCACGGGTCAGGCGTTATCTGCCAGTGAAATAACCTCCTTCATCAGCGAGATTTTGTCTACGTTGGAATTGGAAAAGCTTGGTGAAATTTACTTTCGCCAATTGAATGGTTTTTTCTCATTGACCGGTTTAAGCTTATCGGATTTAGACACCCGTTGGGTATACGGAAATGCCAAACTATCGTCAACACTTGTGGCGATACCATTGCCAGGTGTTACCTCTCAGGAAGGTAAACCCGCAACTGCGCATTATTATTTCGCAGTACCGCTTTCCCTTTCTGAACGTAATGCACTAGAGCAACTTCATGAACTATTTGCTAAACAAGTCGCTCAAGCACAATCTTTTTTACGCCTACACCAGATGACGACTAAAGACGTGCTAACTGGCTTGGGGAATCGCTCAGGCTTCGATCAGGCACTAATACGTCAGTTAGGATGGGCTCAGCGTCACGAGGAAGGCTTTTCATTGCTTGTCATAGACTTAGATAATTTCAAATCGGTTAATGACAGCCACGGTCACCGAGAAGGTGATAACGTTTTAGTCCATGTAGCGTCTCAGTTACAACAAGTACTAAGAGATGAAGATGAAGCATTTCGATTTGGTGGCGACGAGTTCTGCTGCCTTTTAGATTGCCAAACACAATTTCAGTTAGAATGTGCCGCATCGCGTATTCAGCTTAGTATCAACCAATCAAGTTACTTAAGACGCATGAATGTATCGTGCAGTTTAGGTGGCGCTATTTACCGTGAGGGTGACGATACCGGTAAGCTTTTTGACCGCGCCGATGCTGCGTTATACAAAGTGAAGCAATCTGGTAAAAATAACTACTTAGCCGCTTAAGCCACGGGGGTCGTATACCCCGTTAATGACGCTTATTGCGCGTTCGATGAAAACGATAGTAGCAGTCATAGCGAGGGCGATGTTCATAGCGGGGCGATGTTAGTGTTAGCACCCTGCAAAAAACTACGGCAAGTACCTCATCGGAATATTGGTAGCTAATTGAGTGTTTATTGCGGCAGAGGCTGCATGCGTTTTAACATATATTAGCTATAACAAATATATCTAAGCAAATAAGCGTGTTTTGGCACGGTGGTTATTTAATAAATTCACATCTTTGCCCACTGGCAAATATTTGCCGACTCTGCCACCTTATTACTCACGAATATAGACTTTAGTCTATATTCACTAGTTCAACGGTTATTGTCGATGGCATGGTGTTCAAAGTAACAACTTTCTGATTTACGACCAACGCAACCACCTCATCATCTAAAAAGAGTAGAGGCACTTCGGCTCTCTCCCACGTAGGGACTTTCCATTGCTTAAACCAATCTTTAAGTAACTTCGATACCTGTGCACTTTTGGGTTTTACGCGAAGCCCCTTCACGCCAGTTTTAATCATTACTGCGCCCAATGCGTTATGGACCACCCTTAATGTTAGTGGTTCTCTCAACCAATACAGTTCGGTGTCGACACTATCTGTTATGTCCATGGCTTGCGGTACTTGAGTGTTGCGCTTTGATAGCCAGTATAGGTCATTATTGAACCTGGCGAGCTTGCCCCAAGAAAACGACACTTCTGGCGCAGCATCTTGTTTCGCCATTAGCATATTTTCTATTTGCATTAGTTGCGCTTGAGAGGGAAGCAACGCTGATTGTTTTGAAAACCATTGGCGCAATACGGCTCGTTGCCAGTTTTTAGATAAGGTAAGCAGCTCTGCGCCTTTTAACTGAGTATCTGTCACTAAGCACTGACTAAGATATATTTCAGCCTGCTCTGTTACTAAGGCCGTTTGCTCTGCACATAGCTGGGCACTTCTTAGTGCAGTATTGGATAATTGAGGCCATCGCTCAGATAACGCAGGGATAATCTGATTGCGGAGGAAATTACGATCGTAGCGATCATCGGCATTTGACTCATCATTGACCCACTGCAAATCAAGGCGATTCGCGGCATCAACAATATCGCTTTTCTGAAGTGCTAACATGGGACGAAGGGTAAGTACCCCATTTCGCCATTGTTGCGCTCCCATGCCTGACAACCCTTGTGGCCCCGCACCGCGCTTTAACTGCAACAGTACAGTTTCTAGTTGATCTTCAGCGTGTTGTCCTAATAAGAGTACCCCATTGTGGGTATGGCAAAACTCATGAAGCACTTTATAGCGTGCATCTCTGGCTTCAGCTTCAAGACTCTTACGAGCGCCATTATCAACGGCAACGTGGTAATGCGTAAGCGGAATCGATAATTTGTCGCATTCAGATTGGCAGTGGCGTAACCACGTATCGGCATTATTGCTCAACCCATGATGTATATGAACGGCATGCACTGGTGTAGAAGTTTGCTTGCGAAAGACATGCAAGGCGTGAAGTAATAAAGAGGAGTCCACCCCTCCGCTGTAAGCAACAACGAGAAGAGGTGGCGCTCTAAATGAAGTATCAGCAAGTGCTGCGGTGATAGACTCGCAGATGTGATTTACAATCTCACTCACTTGCTAGGCTCATTCTACTCGCTTCGTTTAACTAGCAGTAGCCGAAAGACATAAGGCGTTGATAACGCTCTTCCATCAAGTCGGCGGTATCTAAGCTCTTAAGTTGACTTAATTGCTGTTTAAGCACGGCTTTTAAGTTCGCAGCCATACTAGTATGGTCTCGGTGAGCGCCGCCTAACGGCTCTTCAACAATACTATTAATTAAGCCAAGCTCTTTAATCTGGCCTGCACTTACGCCCATTGCTTCTGCGGCTAATGGTGCTTTTTCTGCACTTTTCCACAAAATTGACGCACAACCTTCCGGCGAAATAACCGAGTACGTGGAATACTGAAGCATATTCACACGATCACCCACACCTATCGCTAAAGCACCACCAGAACCACCTTCACCAATAACGGTACAAATGATGGGCACCGTAAGTTCTGCCATTTCAAACAGATTTTTCGCGATAGCCTCACTTTGACCGCGCTCTTCAGCGCCCACACCTGGGTAAGCCCCGGGGGTATCGATGAAAGTAATAATTGGTAAATTGAAACGCTCTGCCATTTTCATCAAACGGAGTGCTTTACGATAACCTTCAGGTTTAGGCATACCAAAGTTACGTTTAATTTTTTCGTTGGTGTCGCGCCCTTTTTGATGCCCAATCACCATCACAGGTTGCCCATCTAACATAGCTGGGCCGCCAAGAATGGCTTTGTCGTCAGCGAAAGCTCTATCACCCGCTAATTCATCGAAGTCGGTAAAAATACGCGGAATGTAATCTAGCGTATAAGGGCGCATAGGGTGACGGGCCAGTTGTGATACTTGCCACGCGCCTAAGTCAGAAAAAATCTTTTTTGTTAGCTCTGCGCTTTTACCACGCAGCTTGTTAATATCTTCTTCAATACCAACATCGAATTCACCGCCTTGATTTACTAACCTAAGCTCTTCAATTTTTGCTTCTAATTCGGCTATCGGCTGTTCAAAGTCCAAAAACTGTATACTCATTGTATGTCCTATTCGTACTGCGCTTGTCAATGCCAACGCGAGATAGTCAATCTATCGAACTCTACCCATTAATGGTAGAGGATTGAAACGGCTTTTTCTCCCAAACATTGTTTGAGATCGTGCAAAAGTTGATCTTCTGGTGTAACAAACCACCGTGCACCGCACGTAATCAGTGCTTCAGCATCAGGATGGGTTACTAATAAATGCACCGGGCAACTTCCGCCTTTAAAGGCCTGCAAGATAGATTGCATTTGATTAATCTTTTTCGGTTCAAGCAACTGGGTCTCAACATTTAACGCCAATGCTCTCGCGTTTTTCTCCCGTGCTTGAACAATGTCCATTACATCACGGGCGGTGATTGTATTGCCCCCAGAGAAATCATCAAAGCTGACCTGTCCCTTTATAAGCAATATTTTGTCAGTTTCTAGCATAGATTCATACTGTTCGAAGGTATCTGGGAAAAAACGAGCGTCTATTCGCGCGCTTTTATCATCAAGTGTGACAATAGCCCAGCGTCTTCCCCGTTTATTGGTCATTACCCTAACCCCAAGCACTAGGCCAACTGCATTCGCCATTTGCTCCTTGCCTGTGGGTTTTAAGTCAACCAACCTTCCATCAGTGTAATGCCTAATTTCTTCTACGTATTGATTAATAGGGTGCCCTGTAAGGTATAAACCTAAGGTATCTTTTTCACCTTCCAACCATACTTTTTCTGGCCACAACGGAACATCGGCAAAAGCTTGCTCTACTTCATCAGGCTCAGTCGTTAGCAATCCGAACATGTCTGACTGCCCAAAGGATTCCGCTTTGGCATGCTGCCCTGCGGCTGCGATAGCATCAGGTAAAGATGCCATGAGTGCAGCCCTGTGAGGCCCTAAATTGTCTAACGCGCCGGCAAGTACTAGTTTTTCCAATACCCGTTTATTAACGCGCTTAATATCAATTTTTGCACAAAAATCGAATAAATCTTTAAACGCACCTTGGTTTTCTCTGGCTTCGATAATGGCTTCAATGGGGCCTTCACCTACCCCTTTAATGGCGCCAATGCCGTAAACAATTCTGCCTTTTTCATCGACGGTGAACTTATGCTTACCTGCATTTAAGTCTGGGGGCAATAACTCAAGACCCATTCGACTGCATTCATCAACCAAGGTAACAATTTTATCGGTATTATCCATATCGGCCGACATTACTGCGGCCATGAATTCAGCAGGATAATGGGCTTTCAACCATAAGGTTTGATAAGACACCAAGGCGTAAGCAGCAGAGTGAGATTTGTTAAACCCGTAGCCGGCGAATTTTTCTACCAAGTCGAAAATTTTCATCGCCAAATCTGGGTCGATGTTATTGTTCCTCGAGCCTTCAGCGAACGCGCCACGTTGCTTAGCCATTTCTTCTGGCTTTTTCTTACCCATAGCACGACGTAACAAATCGGCGCCACCTAGGGAATAGCCCGCCATTTCCTGCGCAATCTGCATTACCTGTTCTTGATACAAGATAATGCCGTAGGTAGGCTCCAGAATTTCTTGCAAACATTCGTGTTGGTATTCAGCATCGGGATAAGAAATAGCTTCACGGCCATGCTTACGGTCGATAAAGTTATCTACCATGCCCGACTGCAAAGGACCCGGTCTAAATAGGGCTACCAATGCGATAATATCTTCAAAACTATCTGGCTTAAGACGTTTTATTAGCTCTTTCATACCTCGGGATTCCAACTGGAACACCGCGGTAGTTTCCGCATTTAGCAGGGTACGAAAGCTTTTTGCATCCGCCAAAGGAATAGAGGTAATATCAATGTCAATACCCTTCCCTTCCTTCACCATATCAATGGCCCACTGGATAATGGTTAGCGTACGTAATCCAAGGAAGTCGAACTTGACTAGCCCTGCGGTTTCAACATCGTTTTTATCGAACTGAGTAACAGGGTTATTACCTTCATCGTCGCAGTATAGCGGCGCAAAATCGGTAATAGTGGTTGGCGCAATAACTACACCACCAGCGTGTTTACCTGCATTTCGCGTTACGCCTTCTAAAATGCGCGCCATATCGATGAGATCTTTAACCTCCTCGTCTTGGTCGTACACTTCGGGCAAACGAGGCTCGGCAGCAAACGCTTTTTCAAGGGTCATACCAGGGTCTGGTGGAATAAGCTTTGAAATACGGTCCACAAAACCGTAAGGGTGACCTAGTACTCGGCCCACATCGCGCACCACGGCTTTTGCCGCCATGGTACCAAAGGTAATAATCTGCGATACCGCCTGACGACCATAAAGCTCGGCAACGTGGTCGATAACTTCATCTCGTCTATCCATACAGAAATCAACATCGAAATCCGGCATTGATACCCGTTCTGGGTTAAGGAATCGTTCGAATAGCAAGTCGAATTCAAGCGGGTCGAGGTCGGTAATATCTAATGCGTAAGCCACTAGAGAGCCCGCACCAGAACCACGACCTGGGCCTACTGGAATATTGTTGTCCTTACTCCACTGAATGAACTCCATTACGATAAGGAAGTAGCCAGGGAAACCCATTTGGTTGATTACTTCTAACTCGATACGGAGCCTGTCGTCGTACTCGGGGCGTTTTTCTGCCCGTACTTGTTCATCAGGAAACAGAAACGCTAACCTGCGCTCAAGCCCTTCTTCCGACACTTTGACTAAGAAATCTTCAGTGGTCATGCCACCAGTAGGAAACTGGGGCAAAAAGTATTCGTCTAATCGTACTGTAACGTTGCATCGCTTAGCGATTTCAACCGTATTTTCTATGGCCTCAGGAATATCACTGAACAGCTCCACCATTTCTTCGCTGGTACGAAGATATTGCTGGTCGCTGTAACGTTTAGGTCGGCGAGTATCATCTAAGGTGTAGCCATCATGAATACATACTCGTATTTCGTGGGCGTCGTACCCTTCTCTATCAATGAAACACACTTCATTGGTGGCCACCACAGGCAGACCTTCCCGTTCAGCACATTCCACCGCACGATGTAAATAATCTTCTTCGCCAGGGCGGCCGGTACGAATTAGCTCAAGATAAAAACGGTCTGGGAAATGGGTTTGATAAAAGGCTAGCGATTCTGCCAACAAGCCGGTGTTATTTTTAGTCAGTGCAACACCAACATCCCCTAACTGGGCACCAGAAAGTATGATAACGCCTTCTGCATGTTCAATAAGCCAGTCTTGATCTATAACCGCTCTGTGAGCAACATGACCTCGCAAATAGGCCTTAGAAATAAGAACCGTAATGTTCTTATAGCCCTCATTATTCATCGCAAGCAAGGTAAGACGGAAAGGCTCATCGCCAAAAGCTTCATTAGTCACCCAAAAATCGGTACCAATAATAGGCTTAATGCCAAGCCCATGCGCGCCGGAATAGAACTTTACCAAACCACACATATTCATTTGGTCGGTAATTGCCACAGCAGGCATGTTGTACTCAGACACTTTGCCAAGTATGGGCTTAACCTTATTAAGCCCATCCATCATGGAATAATCGCTGTGTACGCGTAAATGAATAAAAGGCGAGGACATAATTATTGAATCTCTTGTAGTAGTGCCTTAACTGGTTTAAAGCTTTTGCGATAACCATCAATCACGCCATGGGTGGCGAGTGCTTCAAAATGCGCTTTTGTAGGATAACCCTTATGGCCAGCAAAACCATACTCAGGATGTAATTCATCAAGTGCCAGCATATCGTTATCACGTTCTACTTTGGCGATGATGGAAGCGGCAGAAATTTCAGCGTGTAAGCTATCGCCTTTGACCACAGCTTCTGCAGCATAAGGCCAATCAGGCAAACGGTTACCATCAACACGAACAAAGTCTGGCGTTACCGCTAAGCCTTCGACAGCGCGCTTCATGGCTAACATGGTAGCATGGAGAATATTTAGGGTGTCGATTTCTTCTGGTGTGGCGCGCCCGATGTGCCAATAAAGCGCTTTCGCTTTTATTTCAGCGGCTAACGCAATGCGCTTTTTTTCACTGAGCTTTTTAGAGTCGGTTAACCCTACTATGGGGTTGGCTGGGTCGAGTATAACGGCGGCGGTTACCACATCCCCAACAAGAGGGCCTCTACCAACTTCATCTACGCCGGCTATTAACTTATGCAAACAATTCCTCCACTACAGCTTGTGCTGCTGTTTTATCAGCATTGCATTTTAGCGTATGGTGGAGGTCGGTGAAACGGGAAATTAAGTCAGTGTTGTCACTGTCGAAATAAGTAAGGGCATGCTGGCTTAATGTATCTGGGTTAACGTCTTCTTGAAGCAGTTCTGGCACTAACGCTTCATTAGCCAATAAATTGGGTAAAGCGAAAAAAGGCGCTTTATACAAACGCTGCATTATTTTATAGGTTATTGGCGACAATTTATATGCCACTACCATGGGGCGTTTGCACAACATAGCTTCCAACGTAGCGGTGCCAGATGCGAGCAATATAACATTACTGGCAATCATAGCGTCGCGAGACGTACCCTCAGTAACGTGAATAGGCAGCCTTTCACTGGCATTATTAGCCTCTTTCAACATACCATTAATTTGCTCAAGCCGATGCACATTCGCAGCGGGAATAACAAACTCAATATCGGGTCTCTGCGAGGCTATTTTTTCCATCGTCTCGATAAAAATAGGGAGAAGCGTATCGACTTCACCACGACGAGAACCAGGCAACACAGCTAATACCGCTTTATCGATAGGTAAATTAAGTGTATTGCGAGAAGCTTGTTGGTCAGGCGTTAAAGCAATGCTATCAGCCATGGTGTGGCCAACAAAGGTATAGGGCACATCGTATTTATCATAAACCTGTTGCTCGAAAGGAAACAAACCCAGCACTCGCCCTGCCGCCTTAGCAATTTTATGCACCCGCTTTTCACGCCACGCCCAAATAGTTGGGCTAACGTAATGAATGGTTTTAACACCTTTGGATTTAAGTTCTTTTTCTACCCTCAGGTTAAAATCTGGAGCATCTATGCCAACAAAAATATCAGGCGGGTTATCAGAGAAATACGCGAGCAGCGCTTTTTTGACTTTTAAAATAGCGGGTAGATGAGACAGTACTTCAACTAACCCCATTACTGATAAGGTTTCCATATCAAATAAGCTATGAAAACCTTGAGCTTGCATATTAGGCCCGCCTATTCCCTCAATAATAGCATCAGGGTATAGGCGTTTTAATTCGGCGACCATACCAGCAGCGAGTACATCGCCTGACGGCTCGCCTGCCACCATCGCGATACGCAAAGGTTTACTCATGATAGCGGGCTCATGTTATCTAATGATACCGCGCTCTGCGTTCTTTAAAAACGCAGTCATAAGTGCAACACCGCTAGAACCTGCTTCTTGCGAAGAAAGAACCTCTACCGCTTCGGCCACCGTGTTACCTTCACGGTAAATAACTTTATAGGCACGTTTAATCGCCATTATTTCATCTTTATCGAAACCGCGACGACGTAAACCTTCAGAGTTGATGCCCTGAGGAATATTTTTTGTACCGCTGACCATCACAAAAGGAGGTGTATCGCGAAGAATAATACCGCCAGCGCCTAAGAACGCATGTGCACCCACTTTACAAAATTGGTGAATACCAACCGCACCGCCCACAATAACGAAATCATCAATATGAACATGCCCGGCAACGGCAACGTTATTGGCTAAAATAATATCATTACCTAACACACAATCATGGGCAATGTGTGAATTAACCATAAACAAGCATCGTGAACCAATAATAGTTTCGCTGTTATCTTGAATGGTGCCACGATGCACAGTCACGCCTTCACGGAACTCGTTGTCATCACCAATAATTAAATTTGTGGGTTCACCAGCATATTTTTTGTCTTGGCAATCTTCACCAATAGATGAAAATTGATAGAAAGTATTATTCTTGCCAATGCGGGTGGTGCCGCGAACGACCACATGGGACTTCAATACACAGCCATCGCCAATCGTCACATCATCATCAATCACGCAAAATGGACCAATAGTGACGTTTTCGCCAATAGATGCTTTATCTGAAATTACCGCAGTAGGATGGATCACGTTAGGTCATCTCTCTCATTGCACACATAAACTCTGCAACACATACATTTTCGCCATCAACAGTTGCAACGCCTTTAAACTTCCAGATGCCCCGTCTTTCTTTTACCAAGGCAACATCAAACTCTAGTTTGTCTCCAGGTACAACAGGACGCTTAAATCGAGCGTTGTCAATTCCTGCATATAAATACAATTTATCATTTTGGCCCATGGTCTTAAAACCAAGAACGCCCGCGGCTTGTGCCATGGCTTCTAGAATCAGCACGCCTGGAAATATAGGGCGGCCTGGGAAGTGCCCGGTAAAGCAAGGCTCGTTAAAAGTGATATTTTTATACGCTTTAATTGATTCACCCAGAACGTAGTCTGTTACTCGATCAACCAACAGGAACGGGTATCTGTGAGGAAGTAACGACAGAATTTCCTGGATTTCTATGGTATTGAGTGAAGTGGTCAAAAACTATCTCCTATAGTGCAAGCATGACCTAAAAACTGTTTCATGGTCACAAACTCGCCGTAAATTACTAAAACGGCGGCAACCATACGCTGTTAGGCGCAAAAAACAAATCAGACCAACCCCTTTCGGGCGTTGGTCTGATGAAATTAGCGACAAACTGTAAGCATTTCTGCCTTAGTTTACTTTGCTAACCTGTTCTAATACTTGCTCTGACATGTCGTATTGTTCTTTTACGAAAGGCGTTGCCGTTGCGTTAAGTACAATGTCATAACCTTCTTTAGCGGCAACTGAATCAATAGCTTGCTTGATAAGGCTGAATAATTTGTTTTGTTCTTCGTTACTACGACGCTGAATGTTTTGCTTAAGCGGTTGTGCTTTTTCTGCTAACTCTTCACGTACAGCCAACATTTTTTGCTCAAGTTCTTTCTTTTCTTGAGCACTCATTGTTGCTGCGTCGCGTTGTAGACGTTCTGCGAAAAACTGACCATCACGTTGAAGCTGATTAACTTCTTCAATGCGGTCTTTAAACTCCACCTGAATGGCGTTTTGAATTTCAGCAGCCTGAGGCATAGCTTGAAAAATGCCCTGAACATCAACAACAGCAATTTTTTGCTCTGCCATTACTGAAGTACTAACTAGTGCGCTACCAAGCATTGCACCTGCAACAATATGTTTAACCAACTGTTTCAAAAGGAACTCCTTTTATCCATCTTTTTATCTGGGTGCCAATGGCCCCGTTTAATATTTTAGAATGTCTGACCGATATTAAAGGTGAAGAATTTAGCATCATCACCCTCACGTTCTTGAATAGCTCTTGAGAAGCTAAATACCATCGGCCCCATTGGTGAGATCCATTGTACCGAAATACCAGCAGAACTACGATACAGTGACCAATCAGAATAGTCTATCAACGAACCATACTGAGTACTAGACTGACTAAAGTCTTTGTATTCGTCGTAATCGAACTCAGTATCCCACACGTTGCCCACATCCACAAATAGACTAGTTCGTACCGAGTTATCCATATCGGCTTCAACAAACGGTGTTGGAACGATTAACTCGATACCACCCAATGCCATAGCGTTACCACCAAGGCTTCGGCTTGATAATGTAATTACATCATCAATAGGGTCTGTTGGGTAAACTTCGCCATCAGGCCCGGTTAAAGAGCCACTTGGCGAGCGAATGATACCACGCGGACCTACGGTGTTGTTTTCAAATCCACGAAGTGAATCCGCACCACCTGCGGTGAAGTTTTCGGTAAAGGGCAATATTTGCTCGTTACCGTCTACATCGCCATAGCCGTTACCGTAACCCATTCTAATTCTTGCAAGTACTGACCAACGCTGATTTCTAGACAGTGGGAAATACCACTTCCCATCAAACAAGGTTTTGAAGTAGTTTACATCTGAATTAGGTGTAGTGATACTAAATGAGGCACGCTGTGACGAGCCAGCCGTAGGGAATAAACCACGGTTTAATGTACTACGACTCCAACTTACGCTGGCAAGATAGCTATGGTATTTAATGGGCGCATCAGGATCATCTCCGTCAAGGAACTGATTATAAAACTGTTCCGTTTGCTCATAATAACCACGGTTATAAAGCTCTACGTTGCTGTACGTTAGCCCGAAGTTGATTCGGTTAAATTCATTTATCGGATAACCGACATTTGCACCTACAGACCACTGCTTAGAGTTGTACTGGATAACGTTAAAGTCTGAGCCATCAAATTCACTATACCCTAATGAACCCCCTAAGCTTATGCCATCAATAGTAAAATACGGGTCGTTATACGTGATTTGTGCTGAACGTTGATAAGAAACCGTACTTAAGTTCAAGCCTACACGCTTACCTGTACCCAAGAAGTTATCTTGCTGTATACCCGCTTGAAGGCTTAACTTGGTTTGGTCACCGTAACCGATACCTGCGTTAAATGAGCCAGAAGGTTGCTCTTTAACGTTGAAGTTAACGTCTACTTGATCGTCTTGGCCTGGAATTCGAATGGTTTCAAACTCAACCTCTTCCATATACGTCAAACGAGATAATTGGTTCTTGGATGACTCAAGTAAGTTATTTGATAACCATGTACCTTCCATTTGGCTTACGTTCTGACGTAAAACGTTATCAGCAGTAACAACGTTACCGTTGAACTTGATACGTTTAACGTAAATACGTTTGCCGGGGTCTACTGACAAGGTCAGTTTCACCGTTTTATCTTCATCGTTAATGTTTGGTACTGTGGTCACTGTTGGATAAGCGTAACCAAATCGACCAAGGTACTTACTGATAAATTCTTCTGTATAAGTTACCTCGGCTTGATTGTAGAGCTCACCTGGCGTTAGTGGTAATACACGTTTAATATATTCTTCATGACCCAGAACATCACCCACTAGCTCGACTTCAGAGATAGTGTACTGTTCGCCTTCACTTACGTTCATTGCCACGTAAATGCCCGACTTTTCAGGCGTCATGGATACTTGTGTAGAATCCACGTTGAAGCGTAGGTAACCACGATCTAAATAGTGGTTACGTAATGATTCCATATCACCTTGCAACGTTTGTTGCTGATAGCGAGTTTCTGACAAGAAATCCCACCATGGTGTATCGAACTGTAGCTCGAACTGATCCATCAACTCTGCATCAGTAAAAATCTCGTTACCAACGATGTTGATTTGTTGAATTTTAGCCGCATCACCTTCTTCAAAAAGTAATTTCAAATCGACACGATTTCGAGGAAGCGGTGTAATAATCGCTGTTACGTCAGCGTTATATTTACCAATGCTGTAAAAGAAATCTTTCAAGCCATTTTCAATTGACGTTAGAACGGTTTTATCTAAAGGCTCGCCTAAGCGTACGCCATTGCCATCTAAGCTTTCTTGGAGCTGCTCATCTTTAATATCATCGTTGCCCTCAAAAATAATGTTACTTATTGTGGGCCGTTCGGCTACGCGTACTACCAATGTGTTGCCGTCACGCAGAATTTCGACGTTCTCGAAATGCGTTGATGAGTACAGAGAACGGATAAGCTGAGTTACCCGGAAGGTATTTAGCTCATCACCAACCTGAACTGGCAAATAGGTTAAGGCTGCACCTAGTGCTACCCGTTGTAGACCTTCTACTCGAATATCTTCTACAACGAATTCACTATTCTGCGCCGCAGCATTGGCAAAGCTAGCACTGGAAAAAATGGCTCCGGCTGCTACTAACTGTTTTAACTTCATCTATTTTTCTTTTCCTGGCCGCGTTTTATGTTAGCTGTTTTATGTTTCCTGACTTTCATCAGGCTATGCGAGCAATATCGTTCATAATAGCGATACCCATTATCATAAACAGAAGCACGCCACCGATTCTGTAACCCCACTCCTGTACCGCATCAGGTACAGGCTTGCCGGTAAGCCATTCCACGATGTAAAACATCAGGTGACCACCATCTAGCATGGGCAAGGGTAGTAAATTAATTATGCCTAAATTCACACTGATTAAGGCAAGAAAGCTCAAAAAGTAAGCCAAGCCGTAACCGGCACTGGTTCCTGCTCCTTGAGCGATGGATATAGGCCCACTTAAATTTTTCACCGAAACATCGCCGGTAACCAATTTGCCTATCATCTCAACACTGAGTGTCATTAAGCGCCACGTTTTATCTAGCGCTCTTCCAACGGCCTCTACTATGCCATATTGATGGGTAAACACATACCCTTCAGGCCAAGCTTCAAACGTTGGACTGACCCCTAAATACCCAGTTTGCCCTTCTGGTGTATCGCGGCGCGCTATCGTTGCACGCAGTTGCTGGGGTTGTCCATCCCTTTCAATCGACAATACAACCGAATCTCCAGGGCTTTCAACAATCACATCAACTAATGCCTGCCACGTGGTTAATTCATCACCATTTAAAGCGAGTAATTTATCACCTGGTTGCAAACCAGCCTTTTGTGCTGCACTGTCCTCTCCAACAAAACCCACTTCCAAAGTTGGATTAGGACGAAAAGGGGTTATTCCTAGACTGCTTAAAGGAGACTCGCTATCAGGGTCAAAGTTCCAACCCTCAAGTGTAAATGTTACTTCTTTTTCTGTTTTATCTTGGGTCAATACAGTAACTAGCGCTGATTCTTGACCAATATAAGACACCACTTCAAGGTTCACCGCCTCCCAGTCTGGAGTACTACGGGAGCCTACTTTAATGACTTCATCGCCTTTCTCAATACCTGCTTGAGCAGCAATACTTTCAGGCTCAATATTACCAATAACGGGTTTTACGGTTTGTAGGCCAATTAAAAACATCAACCACAATGCAAACACAGCAAAAATAAAATTCACGCCAGGCCCAGCAAAAATAATGGCCATGCGCTGCAATACTGGCTTATGGTTAAACGCTTTGTGTTCTAATTCTGGGGGTACATCGTCAATTCGCCCATCAAGCATGCGTACATAGCCACCAAGCGGGATCATAGCAATCACATACTCAGTGCCAGTTTTACTGATTTTACGCCAAAGCGGCTTGCCAAAACCAATAGAAAAACGCTCAACTTGCACACCGCAACGCCGCGCTATATAGAAGTGGCCCCACTCATGTACCGCGACTAAAATACCTAACGCGACAATAAATGCACCTAAGCTCCATAAAAATCCTAACACGTGAACTTACCTCTAATGACTTGGTCTGCTGCCGCGCGGGCGGCAGTATCCTGTTCAAGGATTTGTTGGATAGATGAAACGGTTACTGGTTCCATTTTGTTTAGGGTTTCTTCATTGACTACTGCAATATCCGTAAACCCTATTTTCCCCTCTAGAAAAGAGGCAACCGCTATTTCATTTGCAGCATTTAAACGGGTGGTAGCTGCCTGCCCTTCTCTACATGCATCAATGGCGAGTTTTAAATTAGGATAGCGCGTGAAACACGGCGTTTCGAAACTAAAATTAGCCATATCGGAAAAATCTAATGGCTTAACACCAGCATCAATGCGAGATGGGTAGGCAAGACCATAAGCAATGGGGGTACGCATATCTGGGTTACCCAGCTGCGCTATAACCGAACCGTCTACATACTGCACCATCGAATGAATAAAACTTTGTGGGTGGACCACCACTTGAATGTCGTCTGGTGAAGCACCAAATAACCAACAGGCCTCGATAAACTCAAGCCCCTTGTTCATCATAGTGGCCGAATCTATCGTGATTTTACGCCCCATAGACCAATTAGGGTGGCTGCTCGCTTCATCAATCGTAATAGCATTAAAGGAACTCAATTCACGCTCTCTGAAAGGTCCCCCTGAGCCTGTTAGCAAAATCTTGCTAATACCCGCCTTCTCCAATTCGCCATACTCATAACCTTGAGGGAGACATTGAAAGATAGCGTTATGCTCACTGTCTATAGGTAAAATTTCAGCGCCGCTTTGTGTTGCAGCATCAATAAATAATGCACCAGACATCACTAGCGCTTCTTTATTTGCTAATAATACCTTCTTACCCGCTTTCACAGCCGCTAATGTAGGTAGCAAACCTGCCGCCCCCACTATGGCCGCCATCACAGTATCGACTTCGGCTGCGCAAGACACGTCTTCTAAAGCTTTAGCGCCACAGAGTATTTCGGCGGTGATATTGTATTCTGTCGCTAGCGTGCAAGCCTCTTTGTACCTAGCTTCATCAGCAACCACCACGAATCGAGGCGAGCACTTCTGCGCTTGCTGCATAAGTAATTCAAGCTGACCATTGCCAGTAATGGCAAAGGTGCGGTATTTTTCAGGATGACGATTAATAACATCGAGGGTATTACAACCAATAGAGCCGGTTGCCCCTAAAACGGTAACGGTTTGCATCACGCCATCCACGTTACATAGCAGAACGCAAAGACCGGAAATGCAGCAGTTAAGCTATCGATTCTGTCAAGCACTCCGCCGTGTCCAGGCAAGATTTTTCCACTATCTTTAATACCCGCACAGCGTTTTAGCATACTTTCGTTAAGGTCACCTAATGCTGAAACCGCCACGGTAACGCCGCCGATAATGAGGTGCAACCAAATGCGGGAAGGCTCAACCTGATAGTGCAATGCAGCAAAAGCAATAATGGCAAATGAAGCTGCAATGCCGCCTATAAGACCTTCTAAACTTTTACCTGGAGAAACATTAGGACGTAACTTGTGGCGACCAAATTTAACGCCTACGAAGAAAGCGCCAATATCAGCAGCCCATACAATACCCAACACGTAAAAGATGAGTGATGCGCCATAAAATGGGTCTACATCATGCAAACTAGTACGAAGGGCAATAACCGCCACCCAAGTTGGAATTAAGGTAAGTAAGCCGAACACGGTGCGTACAGTGCGGCTTTCACGCCAAAACTTGGTGTATTTTGGGTATGCCAGCACCATGAAAAGAGAAACTATCCACCACACCACTGCTATACCTAAAATTCCGTGATATAAATCGTGAAGTTGACCTTGATACCAAATAACACTGGTATCAACAATTAAGGATAAGCTAATGCAGATAGCGAATGCTGCTGCCATAAAGAGTATTTTTTTAGGACGCTCACATATGCCGGACATATTAGCCCATTCATAAGCCCCTATGGCAACCACACCGGAAATCGCAATTTCAAACCAGAAGATAGGCAGAAACAGTATGGAAAATAGCGCCAAAGGCGCGAGAATTAACGCTGTTATTATTCTTTGTTTTAGCATAATTGGCTCTCGGCTCCTGTGCTCAGGCCTGCCCTGATGCCTGCCTGCATAGAATTAGCTGCTGGCAGTATCAATTTGTTCACCGGTAAGACCGAATCGTCGTTGGCGAACATTAAAATCATCTACGGCTAATTGAAAAACATCTTCATTGAAGTCTGGCCATAGCACATCGGTAAAATATAATTCGGCGTACGCACACTGCCATAATAAAAAGTTGCTGATTCGGTGTTCACCACCTGTGCGTATAAGAAGATCGAGTTCAGGAAGGCTTGCCGTAGAGGTATGTTGATTAAAAACCGCCTCATCAATGTCTTGAAGGGACATTTCGCCTTGCTTAACTTTTTCAGCCACTTCTTTTGCAGCGTTAACAATGTCCCATCTGCCACCGTAATTAGCTGCGATATTAAGGACAAGATCGTTATTGCCAGAAGTCATTTCTTCCGCTTTGCGGATCTTTCCAACCAACTTGCTATCAAAAGCACTTAAATCGCCTATTACTTTTAAGCGAACGCCATTTTTATGGAGTCGTTTGGCTTCACTGTTTAATACTAAATTGAACAGTTCCATCAATACACTGACTTCTTCTTCGGGACGCTTCCAGTTTTCACTTGAAAAAGCGAACAAGGTTAAAGACTCAATGCCAGTTTGACGAGCAAAGCGTACCACTGCTCGAACAGACTCAACACCTGCCTTGTGCCCGAAGGTACGAATTTTCCCTTTCTTTTGCGCCCAACGACCATTGCCATCCATAATGATAGCAACATGTTTAGGGCCAACAACGGATGCTGGCCCTACTGTATCAGTCGTTTTGGCTGCGTTTGACCGCTTCCCAATCATAATACTTGTTACACTTCCATCAGTTCTTTTTCTTTAACAGCAAGCATGCCGTCAACTTTCTTAATGAAGTCATTCGTTAAAGACTGAATATTTTCTTCCGCTGCGCGGCTTTCATCTTCGCTGATTTCTTTCTCTTTAAGTAATTCCTTTACGTCGCTGTTAGCGTCGCGGCGAATATTTCGAATTGAAACTCGACCGTTTTCTGCTTCATTACGCACTACGCGAATAAGGTCTTTACGACGCTCTTCGGTAAGCGGAGGAAGTGGAATTCGAATAGAACCACCAGCGCTCATTGGGTTTAATCCCAAATCTGCCTGCATAATTGCTTTTTCAACAGCTTGAATAGCACTTTTATCAAAAACGGTCAGTGCTAATGTACGGCTGTCTTCCGCAATGACGTTAGCGACTTGCTTTAGCGGTGTATCTGTACCGTAGTAAGGTACCATAATGCCATCTAATAAGCTTGGATGAGCACGGCCTGTACGAATTTTGCTAAACTGGCCTTTAAGTGCACTGATGCTTTTATCCATACGCTCTTGCGCATCTAATTCAATTTCATCAATCACGTTATATTTCCTATTTTCTTAATTAACTATTGTCAGCGTGACAAATTAGGGTGCCAACTTGCTCACCCATAACGACACGTTTCAAACAACCTGCTTCGTTCATGTTAAATACACGAATAGGAAGGCTGTGATCTCTAGCAAGTGTGAACGCTGACAGGTCCATCACTTTTAATTCTTTCTCAAGGACTTCTTGATAAGAAAGTTGATCGTACAAAGTAGCATCTGGATTCTTAACCGGATCATCGCTATAAACGCCATCAACTTTTGTGGCTTTTAGCACGGCATCGGCTTCAATTTCAATTCCGCGAAGACAGGCGGCTGAATCGGTCGTAAAGAAAGGATTGCCTGTGCCCGCAGAAAAGATAACCACGCGGCCAGATTTTAATAAGCTAATCGCTTCTGCCCAGTTGTAAGCATCGCACACGCCGTTCAAAGGAATAGCTGACATCATACGCGCATTAACAAAGGCACGATGCAGTGCATCACGCATGGCTAAGCCGTTCATTACGGTAGCAAGCATACCCATGTGGTCGCCTACAACGCGGTTCATGCCTGCTTTTGCAAGCCCTTCGCCGCGGAACAAGTTTCCGCCACCAATAACCAAGCCTACTTGAACACCTAGTTCAACAAGTTCTTTGATTTCTTGGGCCATACGGTCAAGTACTTTAGGATCGATACCAAAGCCTTCTTCACCCATAAGGGCTTCGCCACTTAGCTTTAACAGAATGCGTCGATATGCTGATTTCGGTGTGATACTCATTATTCGATATGTCCTCGTAAACCCATTTTGTCTTATGCTTTTCTATTATTTACACACTGCTTTTGCAGGTAAAAAGAATAGGACAAAATGCTTTCGTAAGCGTTTAAAGATTTTACCGTTTTGCACTCTACCTTACCTTAGCAAAACCGTAACCCGCGGGTAGTAGCTATAAAAAAGCACCTCCGAAGAGGTGCCTTGTAGTTTATCTGACATTAACACAATGCAAAAGATAAACGCCCAATTATTTCTTGGCCGCTTCCATTTGTGCTGCAACTTCTGCTGCAAAGTCTTCGGTTTTCTTCTCGATACCTTCACCAACTTCGAAACGTACGAAGTTAACAACATCAGCAGAGTTGTTTTTAAGCAACTCAGCAACGCTGATTGAAGGATCTTTAACGAAAGGCTGACCAGTTAAGCTTACTTCACCAGTAAACTTCTTCATGCGGCCTGCAACCATCTTCTCTGCGATATCAGCTGGCTTACCAGACTGCATTGCAATACCGATTTGGATTTCTTTCTCTTTCTCAACAACTTCAGCTGGAACATTTTCAGGCTTAACGAACTGAGGGCTAGCCGCTGCAACGTGCATTGCAATGTCTTTAGCCAACTCTTCGCTGCCACCAGTAAGAATTGAGATTACGCCGATACGACCGCCGTGCACGTATGCACCTAGTGTATCGCCTTCAACGTTAATAACGCGACGAGGAGAGATGTTTTCACCGATTTTCGCCACTAATGTGTCACGAACGTCGCTTACTTTAGCACCGTTAAGTTCAGACGCATTCAACGTGTCGATATCGTTGATGTTGTTCGCGGCTGCTATTTCTAGCAACTCGTTACCAAACTTAAGGAAACCTTCGTCACGTGCTACGAAATCTGTTTCACAGTTAATTTCAAGCATAGTCGCGCGACCGTCTTGAACTTTAGTAAGGATTACACCTTCAGCTGCGATACGGCCTGCTTTTTTAGCTGCTTTCGCTTGGCCTGATTTACGCATGTTTTCAATGGCTAGCTCAATGTCACCATCCGTTTCAACCAGGGCTTTCTTACAATCCAGCATACCTGCGCCTGTACGCTCGCGCAGTTCTTTAACTAGTGCTGCAGTCACTGCCATTTTTCAATTCCTCAGCAATAAATATAAATTCGGTTAGGTAAAAGGGGCGTTATCGCCCCTCTCAATACGTTTCGTATTGTTGCACTATCATATGCTTTTGATATGACAGTAAAGCGAACAGAATTACTCTGCTGCTTCTACGAAGTCGTCTTGCTCAGCTTGTGCTTCAAGGTTGCTTTCGCGACCAGAAATCACAGCGTTAGCAGCGGCATCCAAGTAAAGTTGAACTGCGCGGATTGCATCGTCGTTACCAGGAATGATGTAATCAACACCATCTGGGTTAGAGTTAGTATCCACAACACCAACAACTGGAATACCCAGGTTACGTGCTTCTGTGATAGCAATGTGCTCGTGGTCTGCATCGACAACAAAGATAGCGTCTGGCAAGCCGCCCATATCTTTGATACCGCCAAGGCTGTTTTCAAGCTTTTCCATTTCACGCTGAAGCATTAGGGCTTCTTTTTTGGTCAGCTTTTCGAAAGTACCGTCTTGGCTTTTCTGCTCAAGTTCTTTCAAACGCTTGATTGATTGACGAACTGTTTTCCAGTTAGTCAACATACCACCTAACCAACGCTTGTTAACGTAAAACTGGTCACATTTAACAGCTGCATCTTTTACCGCATCGCCAGCAGCGCGCTTAGTACCTACGAAAAGGATTTTCCCTTTCTTAGATGCTACGCTTGATAGGTAGTTAAGAGCGTTGTTGAAAAGTGGAACTGTTTTTTCAAGGTTGATGATATGAACTTTGTTACGTGCGCCAAAGATGTATGGTTTCATCTTAGGGTTCCAGTAACGAGTTTGGTGACCGAAATGCACACCGGCTTTCAGCATGTCACGCATTGAAACATTTGCCATTTTAATTTCCTCTCGGGGTTAGGCCTCCATATACCCATTGTATCGATCCCACCTAAGTAAATAAGTAGAACACCCCGATACGCAGTGTTGGTATATGTGTGTTTTAATTAAATTTAATTTACCCTTTTGACCAAACGCTTTTAAGGGCATTCCGTCAGGGCGCGCGCTTTATACCATATTACGCATACCCACTCAAGTTTTACTGCCAGTTTTGCCATTACTTGCATTCTTTAAGACTGCCCCTATACACATTCAATCCTAATGGCTAAAATATACCTATATAGATATATTCTGTGCGTTAACCTCTGCCCTATTTTACAAGCGGTAGCGTAACGGCCTAAATAAACGAATAGAGAGACGCTGTGTCAGCAATTATTAAGACCTCTGAAGAAATCGAAAAAATGCGCGTGGCTGGAAAACTAGCAGCCGATGTACTCACTATGATTGGACCCTATGTAAAAAAGGGTGTAACGACAGATGAGTTAAATACAATTTGTCATGATTACATTGTTAATGAGCAGCAAGCTATTCCTGCGCCATTAAACTATGGTCACCCGCCTTTCCCTAAATCAATTTGTACGTCTGTAAACCATTGCATCTGCCATGGCATCCCCTCGGACAAAAAATTGAAAGATGGTGACGTTATTAATATCGATGTCACTGTTATTAAAGATGGTTACCACGGTGATACTTCTAAGATGTTTACCGTTGGAAAGCCAACGATTATGGCAGAGCGTTTAAGCCGAGTTACACAAGAATGCTTATATAAAGCGATTAAAGAAGTAAAACCGGGTATGACATTGGGCGATATTGGTCATATCTGCCAAACCCACGCAGAAGCGCATAACTATTCAATCGTGCGCGAGTACTGTGGTCATGGTATTGGCGCGAGTTTCCACGAAGAGCCACAAATCGTGCATTACGGTAAGCCTGGCACTGGCGATGTGCTTGAGGCGGGCATGTGCTTCACCATTGAACCTATGGTGAATGCAGGTAAGCGTTACTCAAAAATTCTTCCTGACCAGTGGACGGTAGTAACCAAAGACAGAAGTTTAAGTGCACAATGGGAGCATACCTTACTGGTTACCGAAGACGGTGTGGAAGTATTAACATTGCGTGACGAAGAAGACCTTCCGCGAGTGATTTCACACAGTTAACGTTTTGCACACTGACAAATAATGGTCAGTTTCGATAAGCACTCTTTATTTAGTGTTTGAATCGCCTATATAAACATATAGCAGCTTAACTTTTTTGGTTGCTATATGTTTTTATACTTCTACTACGCCTTCATGCTTTTTTCCTTTCTTTCGTTGTTGGTTACGAATGTACATCACAGGTTTTTAGCAGGAACGACAGCACACTAGTTACCACGCTATTCCTCTGAGCTATCGCATTGACTGTTACTTTCAGTCCTATTGCTATCAGTCCTATTGCTATCAGCCCTATTGCTATCAGTCCTATTGCCCGCCTTGAAAATAGCGCTGTCATATTTCATCTTATGCTTGCAGCATACCTATAACATTTTCGTATATTTATTCACAATATTGCCTTGGGTATGCAACTAATCGGCACTGCGATTTCGTTTCATTTCATGGTAAGGTTCAGTGTGTTCAAAAAGCTGTACGCATAGAAGGTGTAATTTGACGCTGCAATCCCTAATAAAAAATATTGATCAAATAACGTCGGTTGACGACTTAGTTGCCATCAAGTCGTGTGTAGAAGATAGCTATGCATGGATAAAAGCGTCATTCGATAGCATTCCTGTTAACCAACTTGTGACTGGGCGTGCACAATTCGTTGATGCCCTTTTGTGCCATTTGTGGCACCTCTACGGTTTAGACAATGAAAGTGAATTAGCATTATGTGCCGTAGGTGGCTATGGACGCGGGCACCTTCAACCTTATTCCGACATTGATTTGCTGATAGTGAGCAAACGAACCCTTAAGCCCGACACCCAAGAAAAAGTCAGTCGTTTTATTACTCTGCTTTGGGATATTAAGCTTGATGTGGGTCAGTCAGTACGTACCATCAAAGAAACCGTCAGCCTTGCCAAAGACGACATTTCCATTGCCACTAACCTCGTAGAAAGTCGATTGCTTTGCGGCAGCGAATCTATTTTTGAAAAGCTGTGGGATGAAGTAAACGGGCGAAATTCTTGGTCGAGTAAAGCGTTTTTCTCGGCCAAGTACGATGAACAAAAGCGACGTCACGCTAAATTTAACGGTACAGCGTACAACCTAGAGCCTAACATCAAAGAAAACCCAGGCTGTTTAAGGGATATCCAGTCTATTGGTTGGGTGGCAAAAAAACACTTTAAAGAATATGACGGCTGGAACCTAGTGGGGCACGGCTACTTTACCGAGCAAGAACACAGCGAATTAATCACCTGTAGAATGCATTTGTGGAAAATGCGTTGTGCCTTACATTTGGTTGCAGGGCGAAGTGAAAACCGCCTTCTTTTTGATTACCAACCTGATGTTGCCGCCATGCTGGGGTATGGAGAAGAAGGAAAAAGTTCAGTTGAAAAGATGATGCGTGACTTCTTCCGCACCGTTGCCCGAGTTTCTGAATT
Organism: Alteromonas sp. K632G; assembly: GCF_017653625.1. NCBI lineage: Bacteria > Pseudomonadati > Pseudomonadota > Gammaproteobacteria > Alteromonadales > Alteromonadaceae > Alteromonas > Alteromonas sp. K632G. The sequence goes on along the minus strand of NZ_JAGGDM010000001.1, from coordinate 84,883 downwards.
GAACCAAATGCTTTTGCAACGGTTCAAGTATGACATGCTTAATCAGAGTGTTCAGCGTACCGCGATTATTAACGAAGATTTCGAATTACTCGATAATATGATTTCGCCTCGCCATGAGAATGCTTTTTCTTCGCCAGAAGCCATTTTAGACTTTTTAAATGTGGTCACTAATACCCCTGAAGTTCAAGGTTTAAGCACCACTTGTATTCGCCAAATAAGAAACGCACATCGTACATTTGAGAATGCTTACTTTGTTGAGCGCCCCGCTTGCCGTGAAAAGCTCATGGTCTTGCTAAAACAACCCGACTTTTTTAATTTTGGTTGGGACATTATGCATCAGTACGGCATTTTACAAGCTTACTTACCTGAGTGGGATGCCATTGTAGGGATGATGCAATTTGATTTGTTTCACGCCTACACAGTGGATGAACATACGCACCGCTTAGTGAAGCACGTGAATTATTTTTTCTCGAAAGAGAACAAAGATTTTCCACGCTGTGGCCGTATCTGTCGCAATCTAGACAAGCCAGAAGTATTGTATATTGCTGCTATATTTCACGATATCGCTAAAGGTCGTAACGGCGACCACTCAACGCTAGGCGCCATTGATGTTGCTAAGTTCTGTGAACAGCATGATGTACCGGCGAACGACGCGGCCATGATAAGCTGGCTAGTGGAAAACCACCTGCTAATGTCGGTAGTGGCGCAGCGCAGAGACATTTACGATCCAGACGTTATCAGTGAATTTGCTGGCGCGGTAAGAAGCCACAACCACTTAAATTTACTTTATACCCTTACCCTTGCAGACATTCGGGCAACCAACGATAATTTGTGGAATGATTGGAAAGCATCTCTGCTTAGAGAACTTTATTTAATGACGCAAAAAGCATTAGATAACGGGTTACAGTGCCAAGTAACATTAAGTGAGCGAGTGACTACTCACAAATATCAAGCGCAACAAATTCTGCACGAACGCAGGGTTAGCTCTGAATCCATTGATGGATTATGGGCGCGGTTAGATGATGACTATTTTGTACGATTCAAGCCCACCCAAATTGCATGGCATACCGAAGAAATCGTTAAGGCTCAGGATGATTGGCTAACACCAGATAGCGACCAGCTTCTCGTTAAAGCCAATGACAACAGTGCAAAAGGCGGCACGGAAATTTTTCTTTTCGGTAAAGATAGAAAAGCCTTATTTGCACAAGTAGCTTCCGTTTTAGACAGTCGTAATTGCTCTATTCACGACGCCCATGTTACCGTAACCCGCGATGGCTATGTGTTTGACAGTATGTTGGTGCTTGAAAATGATGGTTCCAGGCTAACATCTGAGTCCCGAATTCAATCGCTAGAAAAAGCGATTAGCACCCAGCTTGAAAAACCAGGCCGTTCACACGAAAATAAGCGTAAACTACCTCGACAAATGAAACAGCTAGACGTGCCTACTAAAGTACGCTTTTTCGGGGTGAGCGATGAAGCGACACTCGTTGAGTTAGAAGCACTAGACGCGCCAGGCATATTAGCTAAAATTGGCCATGCTTTTGTTGATACTAATGTCACCTTGAAGCTGGCAAAAATTGCTACTATCGGCGAGCGCGCAGAAGATATATTTATTGTCAGTAATGATGCTGGCAAAGCATTAACCCAAGAACAACAAGTGAGCTTGAAAAAGCGTATCTTGTTTAAACTCGATCAACTTGAAGATATCACGATACCATGAATGAATTGAAAGCCATTATTGAAGACGCCTTCGAAAACCGCGACAACATTAGCCCTTCTTCTGCTCCAGCAGAAGTGAAACAAGCCGTTGCTGATGCTATTGCATTGCTTAATAGCGGAAAAGCGCGTGTAGCTGAAAAAATCGCGGGCGAGTGGGTTGTTCATCAGTGGTTAAAGAAAGCCGTTTTGCTTTTCTTCCGCCTACATAACAACGACGTTATTGAAGGTGCTGAGAGCCGTTACTACGACAAAGTACCGTTGAAATACAGCAACTATACTGCTGAACAATTTGCTAATGACGGCGCGCGTATTGTGCCTCCGGCTGCAGTCCGTACCGGTACCTTCGTGGGTAAAAATGCGGTTGTTATGCCTTCATACGTAAACATTGGTGCATTCGTTGACGAAGGCACCATGGTAGATACATGGGCAACGGTTGGTTCTTGCGCACAAATTGGTAAGAACGTTCACTTATCTGGCGGCGTAGGCATTGGTGGTGTTTTAGAGCCACTTCAAGCGAACCCTACTATCATTGAAGATAACTGCTTTATTGGCGCACGTTCTGAAATTGTTGAAGGCGTTATTGTTGAAGAAGGCGCAGTTATTTCAATGGGCGTTTACATTAGCCAAAGCACCCGTATTTACGACCGTGAAACCGGCGAAGTACATTATGGCCGCGTACCTGCGGGCTCTGTAGTAGTTTCAGGTAACATGCCAAGCCCAGACGGAAAGTACAGCCTATATGCTGCCATTATCGTGAAGAAAGTAGATGCTAAAACCCGTGCAAAAGTAGGTATTAATGCCCTACTACGTGGTGTTGAATAAGTCTGTATTCACGTATTAAACGTTTTGCATTAAAAAAGGGCGCCTAGCGCCCTTTTCTATTTTTTGAGATTATTGTCGAACCCCGTTACACGCCTAACTGAGCTTTAATACCATTAACCCACTCAATAACCATGGTTTCAGGTTCAAGGGTCTCAAGGGCATCCACTTCTAGCATGTCGGCTACTGCTTTACCTTGCAGCTCTAATAACAATTCATTGAATTGACGACCGGCTCCACAAAAACTTTCCCCGTAACTACTATCACCTAACGCAGCAACAGCAAAAGGCTTGTCGTTTAGCAATGGAAACTCGTCTTTCAAATCAGAGAAGACAAATTCTAAGTTTGGTGGAACATCGCCTTGGCCAGTCGTAGAAGTAATCAATAAGATAGCGTCGGCATCGGTAAAGTCGCTTACTGAAGGATCGCTCTCAAGCTCGCAATCTACACCTTGCTCTGCAAGATTTTCTTCAACTTGCTCTGCTACATGTTGCGCATTGCCATACACGGTACCTGCAAAAATTTTTAGTGTTGCCATTACTTCCTCATTATCTTTTCAAATCGTGTGGGTTTCCCGTTTAAGCATCACACTTTCTAGCCCAAACCTTAAACCTGATATTCTTGCCACGCATCTAACACTCGTTGCATTTCTGAATGCATTCTAACAGACACCGATAGCCACTTTCCGGTTATCGGGTGATAAAAACCCATCTGCGTACAACTTAAGGCCAAATTCTGAAAACTAAAGTGTGTTTGCAAAAATTTGTTCTGTTTTCCGTCTCCGTGGGTGGTATCTCCCAAAATAGGGTGCCTAATATGTACCATATGACGACGCAATTGATGTTTGCGTCCTGTCGAGGGCAAAAGTTTTACTAATGAATAGCGGGCGGTTTCATATTTACCTACGGCGAAAGGTAATTCATAGTTCGCTAAACTTTCGTATACCGTTGTGGCTTGCTGAGGTGCCTGCTGCGGGCGCTTATGTTTATCGGCAATTTTATCGTAACGATATTTGAGCGCATAATCGATGAGCCCTGAATGTTTAACATAACCACGAACAATAGCGTGATACTGCTTTTGCACCTGCTTATTCATCAACTGCTGGCCAAGCAGCGCCGCTGTTTTACTGTCAAAACTAAACAATAGTACACCGGATGTGGGCCTATCTAGTCGGTGAGCGGGAAATACGTGCTTGTTGAGCTGATCCCTTAATGTCTGCACGGCGAAGCGAGTTTCATGCCTGTCGATAGGACTTCTGTGCACTAATAAACCCGGCGGTTTATCAATGGCCACGATATGCTCATCTTGATATAAAATATTAAGCGGCGGGTATGGCTGCACACTATTGCTGCCAGCCTTTTCACTTGGGGTTTCACATTGGGTAAATGGAAATTCTTCAGGCATAAATTACTTCTTATTAGGTTCGGTTAGTTTATCAAGAGCAAGCAACGAAACTAAGATAGATTCGGGGCAGTTTGGCACATACATATGCGCCGCAGGGGAAATTGCCATCTTCCCTGGTAACTGACCCATCGCTATTAAGTTATGACATTTAGGCACAAAAACATACGCCAGCCATTCGAAAAAAGACAGGGTATCAATAGCAAAAGGGACAGTACTGGCTAATTGCGCCTTGCTAGGTGATTTGTTCGGCCACGTTTTAGTTTGGCGCATCGCTGTTTCTAGCGTATTTAAATGATACTCGAATTCTTCTATTAACTTCATCGTCATTACATGGTTTAAGGTTTGCCGTATAAATCTGGACGGCAGTATACCAGAGGCAGCACGCATTCCGCTCACACCTTTAAATGAACAATGCCGTTGCCTGTCGACAACTAAAATATGCTAAACTTTGCGCCCTAAAATCAGTTTTATGAAGTGAGAAAGCCTGAAATGAACGCAAACAGTATTAACTCTATCAGCGAATTTTTATTGCATGCAGGTACAGAATATATTGTTTTTGATATGGGTCGAAGACTTACCGCTTTAGACAATCAGGCGTTTTTGGATATTGAGAATGGCTCAACTGTTGCGCCCTTCCCTCGTCAACAACATGCGTGGTTCGGCATTGTTTTTTGGAATAAAAATAGCTCAAATCAGCACTATATTTGGTTTATCAAACTCCCTCTAGACGAGCAGGGATTAGTGGTAGCGGCTTCAAGAAACCATTTTCTGCAAATTATTGTCGATGCACTAGGCCAATCAATTTCTGATGATTCTGAAGCGGCTAACACATTGCCAGATAATCCTTATTCATTTGTGCCCGCGCAGTCATTACTTGCGCAATTTAATGCACTGGTTCGTGCGAAGCTGAATCAACCAATTAGCGCCAGCGCACAGCATGTTATCGCCTATGTGAAAGCGCCTCAGGTGGCTGACTGGCAAACCATTCCCTTACAGGCAATTGCGGATGTGGTCATCAGATTAGACTCAATGGAAAACGCGCAAGAAGTGCAAGGCAGTGTGCTGCGTAACTTTTCACTTTTTGCCGAACCATTTCAACGGGCTTTTATGGAAATGGCCGAAGTTGCGAACGTACCTGCCCCCCTTAACCAATGCATGCTTTCAGTGTTAGACGGTGATGAAATAAGTTTAGCCGCCCTACGGGGTTTGTCTTGTGAGACCAAAAACGACACTATATATACGCAATTAGTGTCGCACTTTGAAGCTAAGAAATTGAATCGCTTGGATATATTAAGTGTTATTGCTGCCCGCCATTTTCAGCAAATGGACGAGAAATTACTGCTGCTATTTTTTGAAGCCGTTGCCGAGGTCGATAACCAAGAAAACTATAATGGCGACGTATTCCGCGGCTTCTTCTCTGATCTTGTTCAAGTGCCCCAGTTACGTGAATTAGTACTAGGCATACTAAGAACCCCAGAACGCAGTGACTTACTGGCCAGCGCAATTGGCACGCTGTTTTCTCAAACTAAGGGGTAATGAATGACACTTCTTGAATTAACCTTATGGTTGGGCTTAGGCTTTGTCGCCTTTCAGTTTTGGCGCATACGAAGTATTTCCGAATTTACTGATAGTTACCTGCGCCAGTACTGTAAAAACAATCAACTGCAACTGCTCAGTATTGCCAGAGCCAAAACCCGCATTACCTTCAACTACAGCAAGCCTGATTGGCATAATATCTTTGTGTTTGAATTTTCCGGTAATGGTGAAGACAGATACAGCGGAGAAGTGGAGTTAGTAGGCAAACATATTATAAGAACTACCTTACCACCTCACAGAGTTAATTAAGTTCTTCGGATTCGTTAGCCCGCTATAGTATTAGGTATGAACGAGATGACTATGCCGAGCGGAATGGGCGTCTTTAAACGTGAGCGTTTTAGTGGCAACGCCAAAAATTACGCAAAAAAAAGGGGTAGCCTCTCTGCTACCCCTTTTCCTGGAATTTTGAGTTTCCCTCTCTGCGTTCCTTTGCGACTAAAATCTTCCCGATTAAAATCCATATACGCCCCTTTCCATCTTCTCTCGCGTGTTCCCGTGCGAGTTACCCATCCTTGCGTAAATCCCTTTCCATTTATCCTAAGCATCCCACCTATCCTGCACGTGGGGGCCTCATCCTAAGGCTGTTCCTTGCCAGCAAAAGCTAGTGTTCCTATCCTTTCATCCTTTCTACATTACACATCCTGTGCAACTAGCTCAATCCTTAAGCGGTCCGTTCGTTCCTGAGCTGCCTTGCTCTTGCGCATCCTGCGCAAACTATCCTTGCTTAAGCCTTCCAAGCTTTCCTTTACGATATATCCTATATCTTTCCTTTTTATGACGATCCTTCGCCAAATCCTTTCTACTTCCTGTTGCGATTCCTTATCGCTTGCGCTTTCCTTGCTTGTCTCTTTGGCAATTCCATTTCAGCACGTCCGGTGCGCTTATCATCCCTGTGATGCTTCCTGCTATTCCATCTCCCCTCACTCCTGTTAAGGGATTCTCTTCCTTAAGTTGTCCAAGGTTGTCCTTAAAATCATCCTGACTCATCGTGTTTCCCTGTGACGCCATTAATAATATCCCTACCAAGAATTCCCGCTAGGCAGAATTACAATAAATTAAGGAGAAAATAAGGAGTTAATATGATCTGAAAATGAAAAACCTATAAAAATCAACAACGTTAGACTTTAGTCTAGATATAAACCACGAAAAAAAACCCACATTTCCTACACTTTTGTAGGAAATGTCGTACAAAGCTTGTCGTCATTATGACCAATTGCGAATTTTGCCGGTCATTACAGTCGCCATTAAGACGAGTATTTTCTGTACTGAGATTGATTGATGAGTATGAACCCACTAAAATACTGTACAAATAAACAGTATTTTTGAAGTGTATGCTTAAATTTATTCCTATCACTGCACAAGCGGGCATCGTAGGCTTCGAGTCGCCTGCTGCAGAATATACCGAACTAGGCTTGAGTCTAGATTCTCTGCTTATTGATAAACCTGCTGCTACCTTCATTGGCTACGCACAAGGCAAGTCGATGATGGACGATGGCATTCATGACGGCGACCTGCTGATTGTCTCAAGAGCTGAAGATATTTCTGACATGTGCATTATTGTGGCGACCTTAAACGGTGAGTTCGTCTGTAAGCGTGTAGACAAACGCCACGGCTGCTTGCGTTCTTCATCACCCTTGTACAAACCTTACTTTTTAAAAGAAGGCGATGAATTTTCAATAGAAGGGGTGGTAACGCGCTCCATTAGGCTTCACAAAAAACTCTCCCGTCGACTAGGAGGTGAGTAGTGTTTGCGCTAGTAGATGTCACTTCTATGTATGCATCGGTCGAGAAAATCTACAACCCTAATCTGCGAAACAAACCCGTTATGGTGTTGAGCAATAACGATGGCTGCGTGGTCGCAGCCTGCCCTATTGCCAAAAGATTAGGATTTAAAAAGTTCGTTCCCTATTTTCAGGTGAAAGAGGAAGCAAAAAAAGCAGGGGTTGTTGTTTGCTCGTCTAACTATGAGCTTTATGCCGATGTGTCTTCAAAAATGTTTTCTGTCATGTCTCAATTCTGTGATGAATTGCACGAATACAGTATTGATGAAGCTTTCATGCGCTTTTCGCCACGCCTACATGATAGTGAATGGCTGGCCCTAGGCTATGAGATAAGAAAAACTATTTGGCGTGAGGTAAAGCTTCCCGTGGGCGTTGGATTTGGCCCCACTCCAACCCTTGCTAAAGCAGCTAATCACGCTGCAAAAAAGCTGGACGGCTTTCGAGGTTCAGCGGTTATTAATACGCAGCAAGAAAAGCAGGCATTATTACCCCGCATGGCAGTAGCAGATGTATGGGGTATTGGTGGGCGCTTGGAAAAACGATTGATGGCCATGGGTATTAATAATGCCTATACACTGTCACAACAATCCCCCGCTAAAATGCGTAAGTATTTTTCTATTGTGCTAGAAAATACAGTGAGAGAACTTCAGGGTGAACTAAGAATGACGTGGGATGAGATAAGACCCGCTAAAAAAGAAATTTACAGCACCCGTAGTTTTGGAAAGAGAGTTACCACACAAGATGAATTGAGAGCAGCGTTAGCCACCCACGCTGAAATAGCCACTAAAAAACTACGCGCTCAACACTCACTCGCTCACAGCGCCACCTTCTTTGCGGCAAATTCGCCTCATGACGATAGCAGATATGTTAAGCAGTCGGCGCTTTCCAGCTTTGCTGTTCCTACCAATGATACTCGACATATTATTCACGCAGCGTCTGATGCGCTCAATAAACTGTTTATTCCAGGCGTGCGTTACTACAAAGTGGGTGTGGGTCTGTTGGACATTTGCGACGAAAAATATCGCCAAGACGATTTATTTACACCCAGTACGGACAACTCGGCATTAATGGCAGTGCTTGACAGTACAAACGCTAGATATGGCAGAAACACGATGCATTTTGGGGCTAGGGGCTTTCAACAAAATTTTGCCATGAAAAGAGACTTCTTAACGAAAAGAGCCACTACCCGATGGGAAGAGATCCCGCGCATTAAATGTTGATACGTCGGATAGCTTCTTTCCCGTGTTAATAGCGGTGCATGCTTTGCCTGTTGGTAACTCAAGACTGTTGAGCGAAATACGCCAGAATTTCAGCCTTGGTCATTTCTTTTGTTTTATTAGAAAAGCAATAGTAGTGCGGGCGTTGATCGCTGAAGTACTGCATATCCATTTCTAACCCATCTAGTGCTTGAAATATACCGACAGGAATATTGTACTCACCGGTCTCATTGAGCTTGTAAAATAGATGAGTACCACAGTTGCCACAAAAACCGCGAGAAGCCCAATCTGACGACCGGTGAATGCTAACGTTATTACCACTAGAGGTCGTGTCTTCGAATTTGACCTGCGTACCGCATTGTAATGCAAACAGCGCCGAACCGCCCCACTGTCTGCAAGAATCACAATGGCAAACAGTGAATTTAGGGTTAATATTCTCCGCCATTACGGTAATAGCCCCGCACAGGCAACTTCCTTGCGCACTTAGCATTTGCATACCACCTTATTTATTAAACAACGTAAAGTCCTCACCCAGTTTACGCATTTTTTATGACAATTTATGCAGGCTTTCGCCTAAACATTACATCGCCTTTTACGTGAGATAGGCTTAGCTCTCCCACCACATCATAGTTATCGTCGTTAAAAAAGGGCTTGTGTTTAGCTACTGTAACAAACACTGCTACCCCTTCACTTTTAGCATCTTCTTCCACTACGCTGTCAATAGCACCTAATAGTGTATGACCTAGTCCATGGTGTTGATAATCAGGGTGAACGGCAATAAAACTTAGCATATGAAAGTTAACCGCAGGGACTAGTGCGCGAACTTTTTCTTCTTTTTCTAGCATTTGCTTTGTGCCGAAAAGGCCAGCGGTAAGTAGCATACGCAAACGCCAATGCCAGTAACGCCCAGAACCAAATGCAGCGTCTGGCGCGGTAAGGCATGCGACCGCGAGTAGTCGCTCGCCATCGAACAGCCCTACAATAGGTTGCTCTGCCACCCAAAAAGCGTTTAACTCTTCTCTGATAGCAGAGCGCAACCGACTCTCATAACCTTCTTTTTCAGCCTGAAATATGTCGCTAAAAAGTGGATCATCTACGTACGCATTAAATAATATAGAAGCAGCAACCTTCAAATCATCTACACCAAGGTAAATGGCTTTGATAGCTTCAAGGGATGACACAAGTGGCTCTAATGCTTCATTGACCCCTTGTGCATTCATCGCTTGGCCGTCGGTTAGTGTGTCATTTGTCATAGGTGCAGCCCTCAATAATCTATAAATTAATAGTCACAGAATGCAAAAAGTGACCAATTAATGGTCACTTTACGGCAAAAACACCAAGATGTTAAATTAATGCTACTCTTAATTCATTAGGTGGTAAGCGCTATCACCCCACCCTACTAGGCCACTATCTTTAAATACTATTGGCGTACATTCATCTTTCGTTGTTATGCCATCACCCATGGTTCTTTGAGTACGATAAAACAATACGCGATAGGTACCGTCTTGCTTTTCATAAAGCTCGTTGAAATCAGCCACCCCCATTTTTCTTAATACGCTTTCATAGCTCATTCCTGTTTCAAGGTTCGAGATATGTTTGCGGTTATTGTATTCTCGGTCTTCTACATCAGTACCATAATGGCTATCACTCCCCCCACCTACAGATACCACGCAACCAGTAAGTAAGAATGATGATGCTAATGCGAGTGGTAAGATAATCGATTTCATGTGATTTCCTCTGATTTTTATCGTTTGTAGTTTTGTTATATGCAATTAGGTAATCAAGAATGAGACCAATTGTTTAAGCTTCTGATTTTAATAGCTTTAGTTAAATTTAGTGATTATTAAATTCATAACACGTGGTTTATTATATTAATTAGTGGTCAGTTTGACACAATTTATTGGTTAAAAACCCTAGCGAAATCAAGCTTAAGTGGATAAGCTGGACGTCTTGTAATTTATTGGCGAATGAAATGTCACTGCAAAATAATAATCTGCAGAAATTAATGATTGTATGTCAGCAAATGGTGCAAAAAGGGACATCGCCTTCTGTGGCACTACTTAGAGCAAAAGCGCCTTTTAAAGCATCGGTAACAGAGGCTATTGAAGCTATCAAACATTTTAATGCTGCGAATGGCGCATCAGATCCTGCATCTATTAACGGGAAGGAAGTAGAAACCATTGCGTCGCTTTCAAAACGGGTGGCGTTGCTTGAACAGCAAATGGCGATGCTACAAAAGCGGCTAGAAGCATCTATTGAGTAAGCCTAAACACTTAATAAAGTCCCTGACGTCACTAGCTTTAAACGCCACCTTCATTGGTAACGACTACATGCCGTGTCTTTTTTCAGCACGGCATGACACAAAAAACTCATTCAGCTCGTAGTGTGGCTATGAATGCCGGCAGGCTTGGCGAAATGACTTTTTGTGGTGGCCTTCCAACTTGTTCTAACACCACTTCTCCAGTGCTATTTAACACACTCAAAACAAAATCATCTTCATCGGTTAATGCAAAAAAGAGTGTTGGCGCTTGTTTCAGTCTCTTTTTCATTAATAGGTGTCCAATTAAATTTTGTTGAAGCCGCTCAAAGTCTTCTTCATTCCAAACTTGCAATAACTCACAAGCCCCATGCTCTGCAGCTACTGGTAAATTGTTACTGAAAAATTGGGTAAAGAACTGACAAAAATCAGCGTTGAGCTTAATGTCTAATGCCTCTTCAACATTCTTAAAACTTAGCGCAGACTGCTGACTGTCACTTTGGCGCTTGGGCTCCCACGGTACCAATTCACCCTCATCACCCTGCTTTAAGTAGCAAGGTGAGGGCCATTGACTATCATAAGGTATAGTCAGCAGACTGCCACTGCGCTCATGATGGGAAGTGAAAGCACCGATAAGTTGGGTTAATTCATTACTAATTGTTAAGGCCATTATGGGGTTACACCAATATTTTTGAGGTACACTATAGGTATAAGGTGCCAAGTTCAAGTAAGACGGCACATCTAAAACGGTTAGAATATATAGGTAAATATGACTTCGAAGGTAAACGATAAAATTTCTATTTCAGCGCCCAAGGATCTTTCATTGGGGAAGCAGGTTGAATATGAATTTCATTACAACCCTAACCTACTTCAGGGCGTACCCCGTAGCTTAAGCCGAGATACGTTATCGTTGAACGCTGAAGCCCTGCCCTTTACAGGTATTGATACATGGACTGGGTATGAATTGTCTTGGCTCAACAAAAAAGGAAAGCCTCACGTAGCCTTGCTTGAATGTAATGTACCTATTACTTCTGCAAATCTCATAGAGTCGAAGTCATTCAAGTTATATTTAAATAGCTTTAATCAAACCGCTTTTGAAAGCCCTGAAGATGTGCGAGCCACACTGGCATCCGACCTATCAAAATGTGCGGGTGAGCCCGTGATGGTCAGCTTAACGCTTCCCAATCAATTCAATACATTAACTTTTAAAGAATTTGAAGGTGTACTGCTTGATGAACTTGATATCTCAGTTGAAACTTACGAGCCTGACACATCGCTGTTAAAAGTAACGGACGAGAAAAAGGCTGAAAGTTTGGTTTCCCACTTACTTAAATCGAATTGCCTTATTACCAGTCAGCCTGACTGGGCCAGTGTGCAAATTCGTTATGAAGGGAGAAGCATAGATCACGAAGGCTTACTAAAATATTTGATTAGCTTCAGGCAGCACAATGAATTTCATGAACAGTGTGTAGAGCGAATTTACTGTGACATTATGCAACACTGCCAACCTGAGAAGTTGACAGTATGCGCGCGTTACACAAGACGTGGAGGGCTCGACATAAACCCTTTCCGCTCTAATTTTGAAACGCCCTACGCAAATAAAAGGCAAGCTCGCCAATAATTTAGCGCACAGATTTAATAGAATCATTAAATGTGCAGGATGACTTCACCTAAGGTTGAGTAAACAACAATTATGGACGCCAAACAGCTTCAAACTTATAAGCAACACAATACGCTACTTTCACAATTTATCGTTCGCTTGTCTGCCTTTTATGAAGGGTTTTCCGACAAAGTTGATAGCGAACTACAAATATTGAGAGGGCATTTGTCCGGCACGCCAAACTTTACTCTTGCTACGGTAAGCATCAACAAGCTTAATAGCGCGCTTCAACATCAAGAACTGACATTAAAAAAATACAGTATTGAAACTGTGGCTTTGCTGGAAAGTGCAACTAAGCGTCTTCAAAAAGTAGTGTTTGAAGATGAAGTGCTTCAAAAACGAGCCACACAGCAATTGATAACTCTGAACCAGCCGGTAGGGGATATTTTTAGTATTTACAAGCTATTCCAGCAGGCTATTGAGTTGCATCATGCGGCATTGGCGAGTAGTGCAGCCAGTGAGCTTGAAGCTGGAAAGAATAAGGGTGAAGCACCTGCACTGGAAAATAGTAAAGAAAGCAATAAAGACAATACGGTGAACCCGCTTTATAAGTCTATTTTAGAGGAACTAAACCAACTTATTGCCAGCTATGCCCAGCGCCAACCTGACGACAGTCAATTAGTTGATATACAGAAAAAACTGACGGAAGGTATGTCGGAAGACCAATTGCTTAAAAGCTGTGTTGTTATCCTTCGAATGATAGTACAAGACGCCATGGCTGAGGCCAGCCTAACTGGCAAGGTTATTCAAAGCTTGCATAACTCCATAGGCAAAATGGGAGGAGACATTCAGCTAAGCATGGAAAATAGCCGGACTCAGTTTGAGCAACGACAAGTCGGTAATGCGCAGCTTCAGTCGCATATTGAAAGTATTGAAGAGGCGGTATCACACAGCGACTCTTTGGAGTCTCTAAAAGAACACACACAATTCTGTGTTCAAAATATTGCCAGCACATTGAATGAACAAGCGCAATTAGACTCACAAGGTCAAGCATCGTTAATGGGGTTACTTGGCTCAATGCAAAGCAGAATTGAGCAGCTGCAAAAACAAACCCTAACCTATAAAAAGAAACTGGCTGAGCAAATGATGCTGAGCCAAACCGACCCGCTTACCCGCTTACCTAATCGCCAAGCTTACAATGAAAAGTTATCGAAAGCAGTTCAGTCTTGGCAAGATAACGGTGATGATTTAGCGGTGGCCGTCATCGATATAGACCACTTTAAGTCAATCAACGACCGTTTCGGTCATGCTGCCGGCGATAAAACACTACAAGTGGTAGGAAAGAACCTTAAACAACAATTAACAGAGAACACCTTTATGGCGCGCTGGGGCGGTGAAGAATTTGTTTTACTTCTACCCGGTATGAATAAACAAAAAGTCATCAGTTTACTTGAAACCATGAGAACGAAACTGGCCTCTTTACCGTTTAAGTTTAAGCAAGAAAAAGTCACTATAACGGCATCATTTGGTGCTTCATTTTTCAATAAAGGTGACACCCCAGACGCTGTTTTTGAACGTGCTGATAACTTGCTCTACCAAGCTAAAAATAGCGGTCGCAACCGCGTTATTACTGACAGAGACGAATAAGTATGAAGAAAGTGCAGTTAAATCCTGTTGGTTGGATGAGTCAGTTGTCGCAAATTGAAGTGGCTCAATTACAAGATACAACAAATAGTGCACTGTATGGCATGTTCAGAAACTGTTGCTTAGCAGTACTAAATAGTGGTGTCGATGAAGATGATTACGAAGTGCTTTTTGCGCCTTACGAAAATTTCGATATCAAGCTGGTACGTAGAGAACGCGGCGTTAAAATTGAATTGGTAAATCCACCAGAAGTTGCTTTTGTGGATGACACTTTAGTTACTGGTGTACATGAGCACATCTTTGCCGTGCTTCGCGATCTGCTTTATATGGGTAATAAGTATGCGTTTACCCACAAAAGTGCGCCAGCCGATAGTGTGAGCATTACCGACATGGTGTTTGACATGTTGCGCCATGCACAGGCACTTGAAGGAAACGATAGCCTTAATACGGTGGTGTGCTGGGGCGGGCATTCTATTAATCTAACTGAGTATAAATATACAAAAGAAGTGGGCTACCAGTTAGGGCTCAGAGAAATGAATATTTGTACAGGCTGTGGCCCAGGTGCAATGAAAGGGCCCATGAAAGGGGCTACCATTGGGCATGCTAAACAACGATATAAGGAAGGCCGTTACATTGGTATCTCTGAACCTAGCATTATCGCAGCAGAGCCACCCAATGCGATTGTTAATGAACTCGTCATCATGCCAGATATTGAAAAGCGCCTTGAGGCCTTTGTTCGCCTAGCCCACGGCATTGTGATTTTCCCCGGCGGCGTTGGCACCGCTGAGGAGTTACTTTATCTGCTTGGCATATTAATGAATGAACGAAATGCCCAGCAGCCCTTCCCTGTCATCCTTACCGGTCCAGCGGGTTCTGAGACTTACTTTGAAGCCATTGATGAATTCATCGGTACGACGATAGGGAAAGAAGCACAGAGCAAATACCAGATCATTGTTGACGATCCTGAAGAAGTTGCTCGGGTTATGCGCACAGGGCTTGGGAGAGTTAAAAAGTACCGAGAAGCAATGGGCGATGCCTACAGCTTTAATTGGTCACTAAAGATAGAAGAAGACTTTCAGCGTCCATTTATTCCTACGCATCAAACCATGTCAGATTTAGCGTTACATCATGATCAGGATAATGCTTCGCTAGCGATAGCGCTAAGGCAAGCATTCTCAGGTATTGTGGCTGGTAACGTTAAGGCAGAAGGGATTCAGCACATTAAACAGCATGGGCCATTTAGGCTGACAGGTGATGCAACGTTGATGGAGCGGGTTGATACACTATTAGAATCTTTTGTTTCTCAACAGAGAATGAAGCTTCCCGGCTCTGCATACACACCGTGCTATACCATTGAGAAATAGCTAGACGCATTTCCTTACGTTTAACACTTACCGTCCATGAACTTTTTACGGTACACTGTAGACTTAAGTAGTTATTCAAATAAAGGAACTGCGAAATTACAGTTTGTAACCTATATACATGTTGTAAATTGTTTATTTTAGCGCAGAAAAACGAAAAGTTAGGGTTATGAACTCCAAGGTAATTCGACTCATTTTTGCTGGCATAGCATTGTATGCAGCTTTTGTATTTCTAGTGATTTCAGTTTATCCCGATAAACCTGAAAATATGGACTGGAAAGACCGCGAAGAGTATAACCGCGTACAAATTACCAAGTTAAAGCTGGGTAGTACCCGAGAGGAAGTGCTGGCTTTACTTGGTTCGCCTGATATTACCGAAGCCAAGCGACAGAATGATAATGCCATTCAAGTGATGTTTTACCGTACCCAGCACGTTCGTGCTGATGGTTTAACCACTCAAGATGAATGCACGCCATTATTGTTTGAAAACGAAAAACTCATTGCGTGGGGCGACGGGGCGTATTCAAGTTACCAGCAAAGCTAGCCAAATGGAGCTCAATGATGCTTCTGAGCTTTCTGACGCTCTGCTTTCGTTACCTGCACCGACATCGACGCCCCAAAAAATCGTTAATACTTGTCTTCAACGCGCTAAGCTTACCCTCTCATTCACTCAAGCTCACCCCGCCATTCCTTTAGCGCTTCAAAAATGCACAAGTGATATTGATGCCCTCACCCGTCACATATTGAACCTTGCACTGTATGGCAAGCTTAATAATTATAACGACCATTTTTTACAGCATATAATCGCAGCTCACTTGGCTACGTATTATTTAGTAGCATCAAATCTTGCTTCTTCTAATGTGGCTAATACCTCAAAAGAGCAGATAATTGGTCAGAAAAAAGCGTTGCTTACCTTCATCAACGACCATCACCTCACCATGTGGCGACAGATTATCGCGTTACAAAAAGTGCTTTTCAGCTCACAATCCATAAAATATGTTGGCGAAGCAAAATTAACATCACTGCAACGCATAAGCCTGATAACCAGCGTGTTTTCTTATTGTACTGACAGTCACTCGAGGTCGAGTCTTCTGGCGTTTATCGCTCAGCGTGTACCCACCGTGCAGCGAACTTTCTTGCATCCTATTGCATCACTCATTTCAATACCTTCGCCTGGAGCTAGGGTATACGTAAAAGCGCACCCCGCTATTGTGATAGATATACAAAAACAGCATGCGCTTGTACATTCACCAAGTAGGAATGAGAATGAGAAAATACTATGGGTTAAGCGTAATACGCTTTTAGCCCCTAAAGACCTGTATCTGAGCTTCGAAGATTTCACAAATCAATATCTAGCTTGTGAGAACGCGCTAAGCGTGAAAGGAGAGCAGCCTTTTTTACCCACAACCTTCCCTATTCAGCGCCCCCCCTTAGCCTTGATAGAGATTATTGATGAATTGCAAAAAGCTGATGTAGATGTACCTAATTTATGTCAAAAGGTAGAGAAAGTACCCAGCTTCCAGCAGTTCTTGCTTTCCACTGCTAGCCTAGACAATCGCCTTAAACTCCCGGTTACAAGCCTTAAACAAGCAATACTAACCTATGGTTTGGAAAGAGTGGGCGATATGCTGGTACAACATGCCTTAATAGAACGCTTAACCCAACATCAATATCCATTGCTTGCCATCAGCAAACAATTTACCTCTTTGGCGTGTGGTATTGCGGCGCAGTTAGCATCAATAACAAAAACTAAATTTGCCCCTCAATCAGCCGCTCTAGTGACCACGTTTTTGTGTGCGCCTTTATTTACACTGCCAGGATTAAAAATAGCGACTCAACTACCCGTTAATCACAAAGACTATTTTCAGATAGATAACGCTTTCAAGGTTAAAGGGGTTTCTTCATGGCACACTATTTCAGGTGAACTTGCAGGAAATTGGCACCAAAGTGCGACATGGCGAGCGTTGATCCATCAGTCAGGTCGGCGCCACGCAGAGGTGGCCGCTTCTTTGAAAAAGGAACATGCCATTTTACAACTGTCTTTCGGTCTTGCCAGAGAGTACTTATTCCCGTTGAATGCACGAGATGCCGCCACTGACAACACCTTCGATACACTGCGAAGAACCATAGACTTGAAAAGTGAAGATGTTTGCCGCGTGATGGAAAGACTTGGCGAATATCTGTTTTGCCCACTTAATTTGCACTAGTAAAATTAATCTTTACGAATGGCTATAACTTAGCCCCGCTATCGTATAAAATACGCCGCTTAGCGCCGCTTCAACGAGCTACCCCTAATTTTCATAATAATAATAAGATGAGGCGGTCTTCTTTGGCGCGTTTCGCTCGCTAAGCTAAAATGTAGTAAACCTAACGATTTTGACAATAGAATTATCAGAGGATCCTTCCACATGACTCAGCAACACATTACAGTCATTCGCGGTGACGGCATTGGCCCAGACATTATTGATGCAACCACTAAAATTTTAGATAAAGTGGGCTGTGATTTTGCCTATGACTACGCAGATGCAGGCTTAGTTGCCCTTGAAGAGCATGGTGAACTTCTGCCACAAGCAACACTTGACCTTATTGCTAAAAATAAAGTGGCACTTAAAGGCCCACTAACTACACCAGTTGGCGAAGGTTTCACATCAATTAACGTTAGCTTACGTAAGCAATTTAAACTTTACGCAAACTTACGCCCTGTGATTTCGTTCAAAGGCACTAAAGCGCGTTACGAAGATATTGATATTATTACCGTGCGTGAAAACACTCAAGGTATGTATTCGGGTCTTGGACAAGTGGTTTCAGAAGACGGTAACGAAGCTGAAGCGATGAGTAAAATCACCCGTGACGGCGCTGAAAAAATCGTAACTTTCGCATACGAATTAGCGCGTCGTGAAGGCCGTAAGAAAGTTACTGCCGTTCACAAAGCTAATATCTTGAAGTCTACTTCGGGTTTATTTTTAAAAGTAGCTCGTGAAGTGGGCGAACGTTACCCAGATATCGAATCTACAGAAATGATTGTAGATAATACCTGTATGCAATTGGTAATGAACCCACATCAGTTCGACGTAATTGTTACGACTAACTTATTTGGTGATATCCTTTCTGACTTATGTGCAGGACTTGTTGGCGGACTTGGTATGGCTCCTGGCGCTAACATCGGTGAAGACTGTGCTATTTTCGAAGCTGTTCATGGTTCTGCTCCTGATATTGCTGGTAAGAACTTGGCTAACCCAACATCAGTTATTCTTGCAGCGGCTCAAATGCTTGAATACTTGAACATGGGTGATAAGGCAGAAAAGATTCGTAGCGCATTAAAAGATGTTATTGAATCTGGCGACCGCACTACTCGCGACCTTGGTGGTGAAGCCGGTACAAATGAATTTACTCAAGCGTTAATTGACCGCCTTTAAGGCTAAATAGACGTCATTGATAAAGCGGGCTTCAAGCCCGCTTTTTTTGTACCTGTCTCTTACTGCATACATTCTTCTCTTCACTCCTCCCCCATACAAAAAAGAAAAAGAAGCCTTAAACTAGTGATGGCCGTTTGACAAAACTGTCCCAAAACTGGTCTTTTCATATTTATCTCTGTAGGTAACATCAACGCTGTACAAATGGTGTACACCCCAAACAAGGAATGACAATGAAAAGACAATTAACAAGCTTACTGGTTTTATCTGCGCTATTTATTTACACACCAGCCATATCGGCTGCCCCATTAGATAATGATGCTTCATCATCAATGGTAAGTGTTGGTATTGCTGAAAAAATCGACCTTAATATCGCGAGTATTGAAGAGCTTCAAACATTACCCGGCGTAGGTATTTCTAAGGCAAAGGCGATTATCGCTTACCGTCAAGATGTTGGGCCGTTTTTAGAAGTCGCCCAAATAACTGAAGTAAAGGGCATTGGTGAAAAGATGCTATCTAAGTTACAAGGTTATGTTGTAGTAAAAGACTAAAAAACACAATTGGTGTTACTCAGTTTGGAAAACACGCACAAAAAAGCGCGCCATGAGCGCGCTTTTAAATAGCTGTAATTTTAGATACTGTGATCCTAGATACTGTAACCCTAGATGCTAAGGCTAGCAATATACTCTTTAAATTCTTGGCCTAACGCAGGGTGTCTAAGCGCGTACTCTACGTTAGCTTTCATGTAACCTAGTTTACTACCACAATCATGGCTCTTACCTTTCATGTAGTAAGCGTCAACCTGTTCAACCTTCATTAGTGCATCTATAGCATCTGTAAGTTGAATTTCGTCGCCGGCACCAGGAGGAGTGAACTCTAGTAAGTCCCAAATCTTCTCAGATAGCACGTAGCGACCTACGACAGCTAAATCAGACGGAGCTTCATCAAGCGCAGGTTTTTCTACCATTCTGTGGATTTTCGCAGACTCACCGGGCTCAATGGCTGCGCCATCAAGGTCCGCAATACCAAACTTGGTTACATCTTCTTGAGGAACTTGCTCTACCATAACTTGGCTAACACGGGTGGTGTTAAACTTAGCAACCATGTCTGCAAGATTATCTTTTTTCGGATCACTTGCTGCATCGTCAATAATCACATCTGGTAATACTACTGCAAAAGGTGCATCACCAATGATAGGACGGGCACACAATACAGCGTGACCGAGACCATTCGCTACACCTTGGCGTATATGCATGATGGTGACATCTTTCGGACAAATTGACTGTACTTCTTCAAGTATCTGACGCTTAACACGCTTTTCCAATGTGGCTTCAAGCTCAAAAGACGTATCGAAATGGTTTTCAATACTGTTCTTACTAGCGTGGGTTACCAATATAATTTCTTTTATCCCTGCTGCGACACATTCTTTCACAACATATTGAATAAGCGGCTTATCTACCACTGGAAGCATTTCCTTAGGAATTGCTTTTGTAGCAGGAAGCATTCGGGTACCTAGACCCGCAACTGGAATAACGGCTTTCTTTACTTGACTCATAATTTAATGTCCTTGTACTGATAATCCTCAACCTAAAATGAAGTATGCAATCCACATTCCATACTCACAACTTCATTTTGGCTCGAAACGATTACGCTTCAATAAAGCTTAAAGTTCACTTCATAACGATTTCTATTATAAAAATAAAAAGCTTCATCATGAAGCACATATTTAAATTCGTATCACATATAACTGGTGCTGATCAGCCCAACATCATTGAAAAATAATGTTTTTGAAATAAAAGAATTTGACTAATCAACGCCCCTTTTTAATTCAGCGCAATGCACCAAAAGTTATCATCTGCACATATTTAGTGAAACCTTACATTCATTTAGCAGTACTTTAGAGTTCCAACTAAAACCATTGCATAAACAACGTAGAGCCTACTTTATGCTAGGCTCATGAATCTTTCCTTTCTTCGCACTAATACCGTCGGCCAGTCCTTTCAGTAAATAGTGCCCACGCTTTTTCCCATCAGGAAAGTAGAATCGATTAACAATATATCGAAGCGGTATTGCGGGAAGATGACGGCACTTCCAATAAAGTGGTACATATCCCCTTCGCGCTAAGAGTAATACGTTCCTCATTTGATAGTAAAGTCGAATAGGTGCGCCTTGCTTAAATGTTACGCCTAGCACCTTTACACGGTCATCGCCCTGACGGTGCGGCATGCATACTGATAAAGACTGAAATATAGAAAAACCGAGCTTATTGGCGCGCCAGCACCACTCATGATCCACACCGTCTATGAATAGGCCTGTTTCTTTGTTTCCGACTGTAGAAAATGCTGAAGAAGATAGCATCATACCTGAAGCAATGATTTGTTTTACTTCTCTAACCTTGCTATCGATTTGACGTCCCTTTTGAATTCGGCCTACGGCAACCTTATCAGTAAATTGACAATGTATTGAAGGGCCAAGTGCCGCTATTTTATGGGATTGCTCAAGTTCGTGGTACTGAGCTAATAAGTCTACTGCCATATTTACCGTAAATAGACTATCTTGATCTAGCACTACCGCATGTGAAAGACCATTTTCAAATAGATAATTGAGGCCTACATTCTGAGCCTCGGCAATGCCTACGTTATCAGGATAATGGAAGTACTGGCAGTGAGAAGACAGCGATAAGACAGTTTTCTCAGAAGAATTGTCGACTAATACAATCGGCCATTCACAGTGAATGAACCCATCGATAAGTGATTGCACATGTTGAATATCAGGGTGATAAAGTACAACGACGATTCCACAGTTCAATGTTTACCAAACCTATCCAATAAATGACGATCGAGTTTATACGCTAATTTAACGACTTTCCCTGGCATCAATCGAAGCGCTAGCACACCACATGCATATGCAGCATTGTAAGGCGTTAACTTTTTTAGTTTAAGCATGGCATTGAACCTTGCTCTAAATTCGTTGAGTGATTTACTAAAGCCTCTGCGCTTATAAAAGTTGTTTACGCGTCTGAAGTTCAATAAACGATCTTTAAGGTTTCTAAATACAAAGCCGTTAGAAGCCAGGGTTACCCAAAGAAAGTAGTCTTGTGTGTTCATTAGGTTGCTGTCGTATCTATAACCCTGTTCAAACACCGTGTAACGTATTACTACAGTTGGATGATTCAGTGAACACCGCCGTGGTAATATGCTGACAATTTGCCTATGTGATGAAGGCATAACTCGCGCCCCCACTTTGCCACCGTGCTCGTTTATTTCTGTCAGTGCTGAACCCAGTACTGATATATAAGCATGCTTTCGCAAATAATTTATTTGCCGTGCGAGTCGAGTAGAAATCGAGATATCATCCGCATCCATTCTCACGAAGTAGGAAGGGTTCAACGATAATCCCCATTCGGCCGCTTTGTTCATGCAGCTAGCCAAACCCGGTTTAACCACATTTTGAGCTAGTATAATCCTATGATCAGAAAAGGCTTTATCTTTGAGTTTATTCATCATCTTAACGGTAATTTCCCCGTCAATTACAATGATAAAGACAAAATCTTGATAGGTCTGATTGAGGATACTATCAATTGCTTGCTCTACCCACTCAACCTTGTCTCCCCCGTAAACCGCCATGGCGACTAAGGTTTCAACACGTTTTTTCTTATAGTTGTTGTGAAGAATTGAAAGGTTTGAGTCCAAACAGAATTACCAATTTTAAAGCGTTGATACATGGGAAAGTAAAAGAAAAGCGCTTTCTAATCTTATTACACCGGCGTTCGAAATTTGTTTCTAGCATTCAATTTATCAACGCATTAGAAATATTACTCTAACGCTTTTTGATAAAGCGAAGTACGCTCCAAATGTTCTGAATGACGATACTATACAAGACAAGTAAACAAATAAAACCCCAAAACATGACGTATTCAGGCACAAGGTGTATTTCACCCAAGATCCCAATTACGCAATAACAGGCGCCCATGCATAGTATCGCGATGAGAGATTGACGACTAGATAACCCAGCACGCATAAAAATGTTATGTAAGTGCTGGCGGTCGGGACGGAGCATAGATTGCCCCTTGCGTGCACGGCGGTACATAATAGCTGCCATATCCATCAATGGCAGTCCAACCAACCACACGGCGGTAATTGGTCTAAATGCAGCACTATCACCTTGGGTATGGTCGACTAATAACCATACTATTGTTAGGCCCACGAACATACTGCCCGCATCACCCATAAATATTTTATTTCCTTTAAAACCCTTCCAACTTAAGTTAAAGGCTAAAAAAGGTACGATGGCAGCCACAATAATTAACGGTTCCATAATGGCAGCACCGTTGCCAGTAGCAGTGAGAAACCCCGCCAAGGTAAGCAGGATGACCAAACTCATGCCTCCTGCAAGACCATCTATACCATCAATCATATTAAAGGCATTGATAACACCCACTACGCAAATAACAGTAAAGAAATACCCACTTATATCTAACGCAATATCGCCATTACCAAAAATATTACCTAACGAGGTGACATAATTTTGCGCACTCCACGCCATAATTGAAGCCACACCGAATTGACACATTAGACGTCCTTTGGCACTTAAGTCGAAACGGTCGTCAAGCATACCAAGAAGCACAACAAAAGCAGAAGCAGTAAAAAATAGAGGATTATTTTTCATCCATACATCAGTAGCAACACTCGCAACCAATACCGCCATAAAGATGGCGACGCCGCCAGTCAATGGGATAATGCCCGCATGGCGCTTTCTTGCGCTTGGTTGATCAACCAAGCCAAATTGATGTGCTAACGGTGTCATCACCACTAACAAAATGAGAGCTACAAAAAACGCAGTAAAAAGGGGAACAAACTGCAGGTACGCTAACATATTAAACAAAACCTCGTGCCACCACGGCCCATACCACCAACAATCAGTGCTTCACTGATAGGTGTTCTTCTAAAGTGTGACATGTGAACCAAATTGGTATCCATATTAAAACAACGTCCTTTAACGACCTACCGAGGGTTTCATTCTTTTATTTAAACAGGATAGGAAAACCCTCTCTATCATAATAAACATTCTTTGTTGTAACCACCCTTAGTAGTAAAAACTTTTGTAACAGAATGAATTCAGGCTAATCAACACAACACTTTGAACAAATTTCATACACAATGTCTTGTGAACACTGACTTTAGAGCAAATATGCATCCATCAAAATGCAATTCATGTCGAACCCGTGACGAAAGCATGTTTTTTTTTATTCTTATGGTATCCTAGCGCCAAATTGCTATATGGATATGACAGTCAATGTTAAATACGCAAAAAAGGGCTTTCTTACTCGTTGCGCTTACCAGCTTGCTCGCGGCGTGCAGTAATGTGCCTAAATCGACAACCGCCGATATTCCACTAGTACACGCTTCGCTAGCATACTCTTTGTCTGCCGAAGAAGGTGTAGCAATAAGCATTCCAAATTTAAATTCTTCGTTTAGTCAGGGCCAGAGCATTCAAATTATGCTTGAAGGCATTGATTACGAGGCGACTAAATTGTATACCTCGGCAACCGGTAACGACTGCATTCGCTTTCAAGCTACACTTTCTGCCACCCAGTCCAAAAATGAATATACCAAAGACAAGGTTACCGTTTGTAAACGCGACGGAGCTTGGTCTATTTTGAGCCCATTAGTAGCCTCGGCTCAATCACGAGGAGAATAAGTTGAAGTTGTTAAATTTAGTTTCTTTTACCGCTGCAGCTGTACTTTCAATCAGTTTATTTTCTCAAACAGTTTACGCGCAGAGTGCGGAACAAATAGAACAGTTAAGACAACGCGCCCAACAAACAGGCTCGTCATCAACCTCTAGTACTGCAGCTGGCGTGTCCCCTCTCAGCGTTCAGAGTCAACGTACACTGCCCGGCGCAGGTAGCGCACAAAGTACAATGGGGCAATTTAGCACTCAGCCAAGAGACGGCCTTTCTCTTCCGGGTGAGCCGACTATTGAAAGTGTTTTCCCCCAACAAAAAGCAATGGCTAACCCACCGTTTGCTGCGAACCTTTTTCTTGGCGGCTTCGAGTCAGAAAGAACCACAGGTTTAAACGATAACTACTTGGTTGCGCCTGGGGATAAAATTTCTATATGGCTTTGGGGTGCAATCAATTATTCAGATGTTTCTACTGTTGATAACCAAGGCAACATATTTATACCCAATATTGGCCCAATTCGGGTTGCTAACACGCCAGCGGGTTCAGTAAACCAGACAGTCAGTAGTAAAATTCGTCAGGTTTATACCAACGATGTAAACGTATACGTCAACCTACTTACTTCAACACCTGTGGCAGTCTATGTTTCTGGTCCAATTTTACGTCCTGGGCAATATGCGGGCTTAGCATCTGATAGTGTTCTGTATTACTTGAAACGGGCGGGAGGTATCGATTTTCAACGTGGTAGCTTCCGTAAAATAGATGTTATTCGCGACAACGAAGTTATTGCAACCGCTGATTTATATGCATTTTTCAGGAACGGCAAGCTTCCAAAAATTTCTTTTAAAGATGGTGACACCATATTAGTTCGCCCTATCGGCAATACTATCGTGGTGGAAACCGGTGCCAGAAATAGTTTCACCTTTGAGTTTTCAGATGAGGAACTCACTGGCGAGGTAGTGAACTACTTTGCACGACCGGGTGAATTTGCTTCTCATGCTTCTGTCGCTGGCGTAAGAGATAATAAACAGTTTGCACGTTACTTAAGCTTAACCGACTTTGAAAGCTTGCCTTTAAAAGCCGGCGATACAGTAGAGTACGTGGCTGATAATGAAGCACAAATTTATCGTATTAATGTAGCTGGCGCATTTTCAGGTGCATCACAATTGATGGTAGACAAAGGTACACGCTTGCTTGATGTGCTTGATCATATTGAAGCTGATACAACCTTGTCCGATACGCAGAATATTTATCTCCTGCGAGAAAGTGTTGCTATAAAGCAAAGAGAAATTATCGAGCAAGGCTTAGAGCGATTAGAGCGCAGTATGTATACTGCTCCTATCAGTTCTACCGGTGAAGGTGCTATTCGCGCACAGGAAGCTCAACTTGTAGCTGATTTTATTGCCAGAGCACGCCAAGTTGAACCCCAAGGCCGCGTGGTTGTGTCTGAAAATGGCGACACTGCGAACATTCTTTTAGAACCTAATGATACGATTGTGATCCCAGAAATTACGGATCTTATTCATATTGGTGGCGAAGTTTTACTCCCTCAATCGGTTGTATTTAACCCTGACGCAGATACTGAAGATTATATTGCATGGGCTGGCGGTTTTACCGAACGGGCTGAAGATGAGCGTATCTTGATTGTGCGCAAAAATGGCAACGTTGCGTTTGCTAATATTGATAATGGTATTTTAACGGCTAACGGCAGTGGCGCTAAATTATTACCTGGCGATCAAATCATTGTGCTGCCGGCTATTGATACCAAAGTGCTTCAGGCAGTAAAAGATATTACGCAAATTGTCTATCAAATCGCCATTGCTGCGAACGTAGCCACAGACTAGTTATGGTAACGTTCAAAGAACAAGTTTACGCTTGGAGAAGTGTGATTTTCGCACTTTTCCTGCGTGAGTTTCAAAGTAAGTTCAATGATAAATTTGGGCTCAGCTGGGCCTTTATAGAGCCTTTTATTTTCATTGCTGCCCTTTCGTTTATAAGAGGCTTGATCAGCGGCGACGATGTTCACTCTATACCATTATTCATATTCATGATGATTGGTTTAGTTGGCCTTCAGACACTTACCTCCAATCTTCAGTCAGTATCAACGTCCATTCGACGAAATAAACCATTATATGCATTTAGGCAGGTTCAACCGCTTGCGGCTATAGTGACTGCGGGCTTTGTTGAATTATCAATTAAAACCGTAGTGATTGCACTACTTGCTTTAGCACTCTATTTACTCGGTGACGGCTTCAAGATTCATGACCCACTGCTATTTATCACCCTTTACATCCTACTTTGGTTATTTTCTGTTTCAATTGGTTTAGTGTTTGGTATTGCGGTTGCTTTCGTTCCTGAAGTAGACAAAATAAAATCAATGCTTACACGCCCCCTTATGTTTATTTCCTGTGTATTTTTCAGCCTTCAAGATATGCCCGAATACCTCTGGCCGTATTTCACTTGGAATCCACTAGTCCACTTTAACGAGCTTGCTCGGTATGCTTGTTTTGAGTCTTACGGACATAAAGGGGTATCGTTTAGCTTTGTGGTAGAAATTACCATTGTATTCTTATTCTTGAGTCTTTCTCTGTATCACATTACGTGGAAAAAGGTATTGTCACGATGATCAAACTAGAGAACGTGACAAAAAGCTACCCGAGTAAAATGGGGCCCCAATATATATTTAAAAATCTTAACTTTGACTTTCCAACCGAGAACAACGTAGCCATATTGGGTAAAAACGGTGCGGGTAAATCCACCTTGTTTCGCATGTTAGCGAAGAGTGAATACCCTGATAAAGGGCGCGTGCTTACTAATAAAGCGATGTCATGGCCAGTTGCACTGCAAACAGGCGTGCATCCCCAAATGACAGGCCGTGAGAACACACGTTTCATCGGTCGTATCAATAACGTGGCGTCGTTACCGGAATACGAAGAGAAGGTTCAAGCTTTTGCTGAGTTAGATAAGCGCTTTGACTTACCCGTGCGGACGTACTCATCAGGTATGCGGGCTAAGTTTGTATTTGCTTGTTGTATGAATATTGACTTTGATATTTATCTTATTGACGAAGCCACTTCTGTAGGCGACCCACTTTTTAGAAAAAAAGCCAGAGCGTCACTTAAAGAAAAAAGTGAAACTGCCGGCGTTATCATGGTAAGTCATGAACTCGATCAAATTCGAGAATTCTGTACATCCGCCGTCATTATAGATGATGGTAAATTATCGTATTACGCTGATCTCGAAGAAGGCATTGACGTGTACACGCAAGATGCAGCTAACAAAAAATCGTTAAAATAGGTTTATTACACGTGGAAAAAACTCTTACTAAGCTGAATGAACTGATGAAACAGCATAAAACGCTTTTGCTTGTGCTGCCTTGGTTTTTATATGCCTTCTATCTCATTGTATGGGCTGCACCTCAATACGAAAGCCAAAGTCAGTTAATCGTAAAATCAAGTGATGGCGGCAGTAGTTTCGACCCATCTTCATTACTGATGTCGGCAGGTATTAGCTCTGGCGGCATGGGAAATGAAAGCCAACTAGTAGAAGCTTATATCAAATCTGCAGACATGATTAAGTACTTGGATGAGACCATTAACCTAAGAGAACATTACATGTCTGACGAGGCCGACTTTTTTAGCGGCTTATCAAGTTCTCATAAGCAGGAAAGCTTCTATCAGTTTTACTTAGACCACGTTGAAGTGAGTGTAGATTCAGCCTCTTCTGTTATTTCACTTCGTACCCGTGCTTTTAACCCCGAATTCGCGCAAGTCATAAACCAAGCTATTGTGGTAAAAGCGGAAGAATTTATAAACAATATCAACAACAATCTAGCCAAATCAAAGCTAACCTTCGCTAAGGGTGAGCACGAGATTGTTGAGCAAAAACTTCAACAAGCTAAAACAGAAATTTTAGGCTTTCAGTCAAAATATAATGTGCTTGACCCTACCGCAGAAGGCGCAGCTTTCCAGCAAATTGCATTTTCGTTAGAAGCCACCTTGGCACAAAAGAAAGCAGAGTTGAGTACCATTTCAACCATGATGTCTGATGCTGCTCCTGAGGTGATTAATATCAAGCGAGAAATTGGTGCACTGCAGAGTGAAATTAATAAGCGCAAAGAGCAGATTAGTACCACTGACCCAGATAGCTCTGATACTGACCTTTCCGTAGGTGAACTGATGGCGCAATACAGCAACCTACAGGTTCAGTTACAGTTAGCTATACAAGCATTTTCTTCTTCACTGATTACCCTTGAAAATGCCCGAGTGGAAACCTATCAGAAATTACAGCACTTAGTAACTATTGAGACGCCTACTCTGCCGGATGACAATAAGTACCCAACAGTGGTTTACAATTTGGTGTTATTTGGCGTAATACTTTTATTGCTTTATGGCATCATTCGAATTGTATTAGCTACAATTAGAGAGCTATAACGGACAATACCTTGAAACCTGATTTGTATCGCACTTCGCTGCTATATTCTTAATAGCATTCGTAGTAATACATTCGTCGTAAAAAAGAGTGCGATACAAATTTTCAAGTAAACGACAGGCAGTAAGCTATTCCCTCATATTTTTAGCGCCAGCCCGCGAAAAGCATAAAGAGCAACCCAAGCGGCAACGCTCAATTTTCAAACAAAACGTGCTTTTGACAGGCTTAAAAGTAGAGTTTATCGCCCAAATCTTGTGTCTTCACTCGAGCTTTAGTATAACGGCTTATCCTTTATTGGACCTATATCAAAAGAGTGTATGCATTAAGCACTCTACTATAACAACCATAATTAATATGGAATGATAACGTGACTATAAAAAAATCTAACGACACCAGCTTTTTCGGCCATCCAGGGGGCCTTCGAACGCTGTTTTTCACAGAAATGTGGGAACGCATGAGTTATTACGGTATGCGTGCCCTTCTTGTTTTATTTATGACAGCCAGCCTACAAACTCAAGGGCTTGGTTTTACGGTAGCCACCGCAGGGGCAATTTACGGCCTTTATACCGGCGCAGTTTACTTTTTAGGTTTACCAGGAGGTTGGTTATCTGACCGTCTCATCGGTGGTAAAAAAGCCGTGTGGTACGGTGGTATTATCATCTTCTTAGGCCATGTGGTACTTGCTATCGACTTACAGAACTTATTTTTTGTAGGTTTAATCCTTGTAGCAACTGGGACTGGCCTATTAAAACCCAATATTTCGGCCATGGTAGGGCAGCAGTATGGCGATGATGATGCTCGCAGGGACAGTGGTTATGCCCTTTATTATATGGGTATCAACATCGGCTCTCTTATTGCCTATTTGGTAACAGGTTACCTACAAGAAAACTGGGGCTGGGACTATGCCTTTGGTGCGGCAGCGATTGGTATGGCTATTGGTCTTATTCAATATTACTTCACCAACTCGTCGCTAGCGTCAGACTCAACGGCTCCAACTAATCCTTACACAGGCAGCGCTAAGAAAACCGCGTGGACAGCCGTTATTACAACCGTAGCGTTAGCTGTCGTTGTTATTGTTCTTGCTCACATGGGGACAATTGTTATTGACCCTCTTGCACTCGCTCAGCAAGTGGCTGTATTTTTCACTGTCGTATTTTTTGCTTATTTTGGTTTTATCTATTTCAAAGGCGCATTAAGCGACAATGAAAAAAGACGCATGTGGGCATTATTTTTAGTTTGTATTGCCTCGGCTTGTTTCTGGTCAGGCTTTGAGCAAGCCGGTTCATCTTTAAACTTGTTCGCTCAAAACTATACCGACAGAGCTTTATCTGCTGGTTCAATTTTCACGTCATGGTTCGGGCTTTCTACCATTCCAACCGTATGGTTCCAGCTTTCTAACTCGCTATTTATTATTATCCTTTCGCCTTTCTTCGCTGCGCTTTGGATTAACCTTGCTAAGCGTATGATTGACCCTTCGTATACCCTTAAGTGTGCAATTGGTCTTGTGATTATGGCAACAGGCTTCTTGGTAATGTTTATGGCCTCTCAGTACGCTGCTCAAGGTTTAAAAGTAGCCCCTATGTGGTTGGTCACTACTTACTTCTTACATACTGTTGGTGAGTTATGTTTAAGCCCCGTTGCACTGAGTGCGGTAAGTAAACTATCGCCCAAGCGTTTTGCTGGTCAAATGATGGGGGTTTTCGTTCTAACCTACTCTATCGGTAACATTATTGCCGGCCTATTGTCAGGTAATTTCGATCCTGAAAATGTAGCCGAAATGCCTAACCTTTACCTACAAATCGCGTTGTTTAGTATTGCTATCGGTATTGTTATCGCACTGCTGAGTCTCAAATCACGTTTTTGGGAAAAAGCTGGCGTTGAGTCGCAAGCCTAAGTTGATTAATAAAGATAGGAACAGGTGATTAAATTTTTGTTGAAAAGAGCTCATTAGACCAATTACGGTTTGAACCTTTCCTGCAATCACCTACAATAACCGCCGTTACACAATATGTGTCGGCGGTTTTTATTTGAGTACGCTATGAAATTTTATTTTTCCACCCGAAATATTCCTCAGCTAAAAGGTCTCCCTCTTACTGAACGCGTTAAGCGTTTAGACAGAGCAGCTTCACGAATGACCGTTCCAGAAAAAACACTCATGAACGTGCTCAAGCTACTGGTTTTCATACCCGCTTTTGTGCTTATATTACAAACCGCATCGAACTGGACATCACTGTTGTGGGCGGGACTCGTATTTTTGCTGTACCCGCTTTTAGTTAAGCCTATACAACATTCTATCTGTGCTAAACATTTGGCACCTAATTCAGACAAGGAGCATGCATGAAAACCATCTTGGTTACCGGTGGCGCAGGATACATTGGAAGTCATACTGTACTTCAACTACTCGAACAAGATTACAGCGTTGTTGTCTTGGACAACTTGGCGAACTCGAGTGCAGAGTCACTGAGACGTGTTGAGGCTATCTCAGGAAAATCCGTCACTTTCGTTCAAGGTGATATTCGCGACACTGCTGTGCTTGATGGTATATTTAGCGAGCATACGATTTATGCGGTTATTCACTTTGCGGGCCTAAAAGCCGTAGGAGAATCGGTTCAGCAGCCCCTGTCTTACTATGAAAACAATGTGTATGGCACGCTTACCCTGTGTAAATCAATGCAAAAGCACAACGTTAAGAATATTGTGTTTAGCTCTTCTGCTACAGTATATGGCGATCCTGCAGCCCTTCCTTTACGCGAAGACATGGCCACGGGACACCCAACCAACCCTTACGGTATGTCTAAGTTAATGGTAGAGCATGTGTTGGCTGATTTGTTTGTGTCAGACAGCGAATGGAACATTGTGCTACTTCGTTACTTTAACCCAGTAGGCGCACACGCATCAGGCAGCATTGGTGAAGATCCAAACGGTATTCCAAACAACCTCATGCCTTATATTTCACAAGTCGCTACGGGAAAATTAGAAAAACTCAGCGTATTTGGTGACGATTACGATACCCATGATGGTACTGGTGTACGTGATTATATTCACGTAGAAGACTTGGCTAATGGGCACTTGAAAGCGATTGATAGAATTGCTTTGAATATGGGCCTTGATAAATATAACTTGGGAACTGGTCAAGGTTACTCAGTGTTAGATATGATCAAAGCGTTTGAAAAGGCATCGGGTAAAACAATCCCTTATGCTATAGCACCGCGCCGTGGAGGCGATGTAGCGGCATGTTACGCAGACCCGACTAAGGCAGCTACTGAACTTAATTGGCACGCTGAGAAAGGCTTAGAGGCCATGTGTGCAGACACATGGAATTGGCAATCACAAAACCCTCAAGGATATCCTAAAGGCTAGTGACATTATGCTGCTGCTTCCGTGAAGTGAAGTGTGCAAGCACCGAATACTGAACCTAAAAAAGCCCCTTAACGGCATTTCGTTAAGGGGCTTTATTCTTTGTGTAAGTTAAAAGCTACGTTAGGGCTAATTACCTTTTAGCTTCAGGGGCTATTTTCCCCTTAGGGCAACTTCTCGTTAAAGCTCGTTTCCTTGAGGGCCATCTTCTTCTGGCTCATCTGTCGAAGTGTTATCTTCAACATCCGTTTCTTCATACTCCAGCATGGCTTCGAACTCAGCAAAATCATCAAGCTGCTCTTCATCTAATGCCTTATCACCACTTTTGCCATCGGTAACTTTAAATGCGAGGTTTTCGAAGTACGCATTTTTTACAAATGCATAGTCATCGACTGACTGTTCAAGTTGTTGCTCTTGGTCAATTAATGAAGCTCGCCCTTCCAACAACGAAACCAAATAACGTGCAATAGCAAACTGCCCATCGATAATCGCCATAGGATATACCATGCCGTCTACAACGTTACCGGAAAAACTGCGTGGGTCATTTGGGCCAAGCGCGGGTAACATTAAGAATGGCCCCGTTCCTACACCCCATGTTCCCATGGTTTCACCAAACTCTTCTTCTTTTTTAGTTATACCTATATGGTTAGCAACATCAATAGTACCGAATAGGCCAACGGTCGAATTAAGCACAAAACGAGCAAGGCTATCTAAACCGTCGTCTACCTTGCCTTGAAACATATTATTCATAAAGTTTGCTGGTTCTTGAAGGTTTTCTGCAGCATTAAACAATCCAACACGTGCAAAATGAGGCATAACCGTGACATACCCTACTGTAATGGGTCGCAGTAAATAGGCATCTAATACTTCCCAGTTGAAATCCCACATCACGCGGTTCACAGGCTCTAGGGGATCTCTAGGATCACTGGTATCTTGAACGGATGTACTATTTTGTTCAACTTGTTGAGACACTTGCTGACTTGCGCACCCGCCTAACAAACTCGCTAATAAAAGCGCACTTACCGAGACCCATTTTGAAAATTTAATCACAATAATTCCTTCTCTATCATCACGTTGATGTCTTTCACGTTTTGAGGTGCCACCTCGGTAACTTGACTACCTTCCCATTCCCCAGGCGATACAGATACATCGCCATCAGCAGATACTCGAGCGGTAAGCGTAACTTTGCTGAGTGAGTCTAATGTGTATTGCGGCATCATTGCATTATCCGTATCTAATGCAATAGTGACAGGAAAATCTTGTAACGGGATCTTAACCACGGCCGCCGGCATTCTGTTTTCTGAGTTAGCATCTTGCGCAAACACAATAAGAAAGCCGGATTGCGGTAACGCTGAACGGGCTTCATCAGATACATTAACGGTAATATTAAAACCTGTTTTCGTACTAGTCGTCTTTTCAATCGCGGGCGCTTGCGTACCAGATGATTCATCTATGGGACTATTATCTAGTACAAGCACTTGCCCGTCTTGCGCTTGAAGTTCTTGCTCTCGCATGGCAAGTCGCTGACCAATATCGTTACCCGCAGGTAGCTTATCTTTAACTTGCCCGTAATAACGGGTTAGGTTTTCTAAATCGCCTAGCTGCGCAGAAACCACCGCCATCATTAGCGCTAAATTATCATTTTCTGGCGTACTGCGTAATAACCCCTTAAGCACACCTTGTGCGCGATTGAGGTTATTCACATCACCCGTAGTCATCAAAGCTTGGGCTAGCGTAATTTGGTGAGACGTATTTCCAGGTTTTAACGCAACAGCCTTATCTATGGCTTCAATGGCCTGCACTTCTTGGCCTAGGCTTAACATAAGCCGCCCCAAATATAGCCAGCCCGTATCATCTTCAGGGGCTTCTCGTAGGCGTTGACGAATGGCCAATGCCAAATTAGCCACGTCTTCGGGCCCTAAATCACTTCCATTGCCACTGGCTAATTGTGCGCTTAACTCTGGTAACGCTGCAATAGCATCAGAGGCACGCTGCACTTGGCTAAATTGATTCACCGAAGCGTATACCACTACACCCGCAACGACGGCGACTAGACCACCAATAAGTAAAGGAAGACCTGCCGTGCCAGTACGTGTTGATTCAAAACTACTTTCATCAACCAATGCGACTTTTAGTTCATCAACAGCCACTCGCATATCGTGCTCGGTGATTAAGCCTTCTTGCACTTCTCTTTCAAGCTCTTGCAATCGCTGCTTTACAATTTGCGTGTTGCTTAGGTTATCCGCTTTAGCGTGATTTTTTCTACGAAGCCAAGGGAATGCCAACAGCATAAGTACTAAGGTAATTAACCCTGAAACAACAATATAAAACTCAGTCCAACTCATTCTTTTTCCTGCTCAAGCAATGCATCTGCCTTAGCCAGTTTGGCTTTGATATCCTGCGGAGCTGTCGAAGACTTCCGGCGTACTACAAAAAAAAGCGCGAAAACGACAAACAACACAGGTGCAGCCCACAGCCACATGGTGGCAATGGTTACCGGTGGTTGGTAATGCACAAAATCCCCGTAACGGGCTTTCATAAAATCAATAACTTCCTGCTCAGACTTGCCTTCTTTCAACAACGCATAAACTTTACGGCGCATATCGTGGGCAATCATGGCATCACTGTCGGCAATATTCTGGTTCTGGCACATAGGGCAACGTAGTTCGGCGGTTAAACTCAAAAACTGAGCACGTTGCGCAGGCGTATCAAACGCAAAGTTATCTTCAGCGCTACAAGCAGAAAAAGCGATAAATAAAGTGATAACGAATAGTAAACGTTTCATTCGCCGACTCTCTTAGTGCTTTCTGCTTCCTTTTTACCATCGGCCTCGGCCACTAACTGTTGATAAAGCGGCCCCACTTTGTTTTGCCATACACGTTCGTTGATATCACCAATATGATGCATGCGAATAACCCCGTTAGCATCCAGTACAAAGTGTTCTGGGGCGCCAGTAACCCCTAAATCTAGAGACGTATCGCGATATACATCAAAAATATTAAATGCATAAGGGTTACCGTAACGCCTTAGCATACTAGTAACTTCTTGTTGCACTCGGGTGAGTGTTTTTGTCCCAAAGTCAGGGTCAAGATCTTGGTCAAAGTATAAACCTACAAACTTTACTCCTAGCTCATTTTTAAGCTGGGTTAAATACGGCATTTCTACCGCACAGGTTACGCACCACACTCCCCATACATTCACAATAGTCACCTCACCTTTCAGTGAATCTGGGGTGTAGGTGGTATCGGGTTGCATTAAATCGGGTAATGTAAATTCAGGCAGTGGCTTGCCTTTAACTTGTGAATCTAGCTCTCGTGGGTCTGAAAACAACCCTTGGAACAAGAAAATCACCAGCATCGAGAACAGCACCAATGGAATGACAACTAAAGGCGCCTTTTTCATTGTGTGACCTCCTGACTGCCAGCATCACTTGTATTTTTCGTATCCGCTTCTAGGGGCTGTGCCTTTCCTGTCACGCGGTTAATAGCTTTCGTCACTTTTTTCACTTTGGTCATGCGATAGCGTTTATCGCTGATCGAGAATATACCGCCAATCGCCATGACAACCGCGCCCGCCCATAACCATGCTACAAACGGTTTTATGTAAATACGAACTGCCCAAGCGCCATCATCAAGGGGCTCGCCCATGGCAATAAATAAATCCCGCGATACCGTAGAATGAATTGCTGCTTCTGTCATTGGCATACGCTGAACTGTATACATACGCTTTTCTGGTTCTAAATGTACAACAAATTCATCCGCCTTGTTCACATCAAATACACCCACATCAGCGGTGTAATTAGGGCCTTGGAATGGCTTAACATCGGTAAAAGTAAAAGCATAACCGCCAAGCTCTACAGTTTCTCCCACTTCCATTCGCACATCCCGCTCTAACTCATAGTTAGACACTAAAGTAATGCCGATAATACTGATGGCAAACCCGATATGGCCTAATACCATGCCCCAATGACTTGGCGTAAGCTTGCGTAGTTTTGTAAATGTACTGGTATTACTTGGGTTAGCGTTAACGCGCTGAAACACTTCTTGCACGGTAGTAACCAAAATCCAAAACACGAGTATCATGCCCAGTACACCCATATACTGTGCCGTGTCGTAACTAAAATTGACCAAAAGCGCTGCACTTATTGCAATTCCACCAGCGACAAGCAACTGATTTTTGAGTGCACCTGCAGTCTGGTGTTTCCAGCGAGTTAAAGGGCCAAGGCCTAAGAACAACACAAACGGCACAATCAACAGGGTAAACATTTGATTAAAAAATGGCGCCCCCACTGAAATACTGCCTAGCCCTAGTTCTTTATGAACCAGTGGCAATAAGGTACCAAGTAACACCACTAACGTAGCGGCACACAAAAATACATTATTACCCATGAGCAATACTTCACGAGAAAACGCTTGGTATCGACCGGGGCTCTTTAAAGCCGAAGCGCGCATGGCATATAGTAACAAGCCAAAGCCACTCAACACGATAAGAATACCGAGTATAAATAGACCACGGGTTGGGTCGCTTGCGAAAGAGTGAACGGAAACAATCACTCCTGAGCGAACTAAGAAGGTTCCCAACAAGCTTAACGAAAACGCAGCAATAGCGAGTAATACCGTCCACGACTTAAAGGCTTTTCGTTTTTCCGTTACCGCCAAAGAGTGCATCAAGGCGGTTCCCACCAACCAAGGCATAAAGGATGCGTTTTCTACGGGATCCCAGAACCACCAGCCCCCCCAGCCAAGTTCGTAGTAAGCCCACCAGCTACCAAGGGCGATACCCACAGTAAGAAACGCCCAGGCAGCAATAACCCACGGACGAGCCCAACGCGCCCATGTGGAATCGAGTTGACCTGAAATCAATGCAGAAATAGCAAAAGCGAACGCCACTGAGAAGCCTACATACCCCATGTATAACATTGGTGGGTGAATGATCATGCCAAAATCTTGCAGAAGCGGGTTTAAATCTCGGCCATCGACAGGGAAAAACGGCAACATACTATTGAAGGGATTTGAGGTAAGCAGCATAAACAAATAAAAGCCAATACCAACCATACCTAGCACCGATAGCACCCTTGCAACCATGGTAAGAGGAATACCTCGGCTAAATATGGCGACTGCTACCGTCCAAATTGACAGCATTAAAACCCACAGCAAAAACGAACCTTCGTGGCCGCCCCAAACTGCAGTAATTTTATAGACAAGTGGAAGCTGGCTGTTGGAATGCTGCGCCACATACTCAACACTGAAATCATCGGTAACAAAGGCATAGGTTAAGCACAAATACGCGATTAGGGTAAAAACAAACAATCCAATCGCCAAGGGCTTTGCGGTAGCCATTAGCGTGTCGTGTTGACGATGAGCCCCCCAAAGCGGGTAAACTGCAAGCAAAATAGATAATACTAGGGCGAGTGTTAATGCAATGTTCCCAATCTCAGGCACCATGGTTACTGGCCTCCTGGTTTAGACTTTAAACTTGGCTTTGAACTTGGCTCTGATACCGTCATTGATGCTGTTTCTGACGCTACTTCTGGACTTGCTTCATACTGATAAGAAGATGAAGCATCGGTGACGGGCATATTGGCAGGTTTTTCATGCTTAATGCCCTTCATTTTTTCTGCCAGCTCTGGTGGCATGTATTCTTCATCATGCTTAGCAAGAACTTCTTGCGCAGTAATTTCTGTTGCCGAAGTAAGCACACCGGTAGCCACGATCCCTTGGCCTTCACGAAACAAGTCAGGCAGTATCCCCGTGTAGGTCACCGTAACGGTGGGCCCCGTATCTATTAAATCAAAGGACACCGCTAGGCTTTTGCTGTCTCGGCTCACACTACCCGGTACGACCATACCGCCAATACGAAGACGTTGACCAACATGTGGCATTTGCCCTTGCTTACCTTCAATAATTTCACTTGGTGTATAAAATAAATCGATACTGTCGTTTAATGCATAAAGCATTAAACCAATTGCGCTGGCGATTAACAGCCCAACAATGCTCACTACCGCCAAACGCTGCTTTCTTCTAGGGTTCATGCCACTATCTCACTTTAAAAACTACTGACTACAACTTACTGTGCTGATGAAGCGTGTGATTTTTCTCTCGCTTCTTTAATTCGCACCTGACGCTGTTGTTCTTTTAAAACCGACTTCAGTAACCCTTTATGTTGCCGAAAGCTTAATACTACTAGCAGTATCATTGCTCCAAAGGTCACACCAAAAGATAACCAAACGTAGAAGGCATAGCCTCCCATGTCTAAAAATGCTGAGAATGAATCAAACTGCATTAGCTATTCTCACTTGTTGCGTGCGCTAACTTTTGCACCCAAGGGCGATGCATCTCACGGCGCACAATTTCGCTGCGTAGCCTTACCGTAGTCACTGCCCCAATAAAAAATGCAAAACCTAATAAACTAATTAATAACGGCCACAACATTTCAGGCGCAATAGAAGGCTGATCGAATTTGCTGATGGTGGCCCCTTGATGCAAGGTATTCCACCATTCTACGGAGTAATGAATAATAGGAATATTTACTACGCCGACTAAAGCCATCACCCCTGCTGCTTTACCCGCCTGTTGTTTATCTTCAAAGGCACCATAAAGCGCAATAACCCCGATATACAAAAACAACAAAATAAGTTCTGAGGTTAGGCGTGCATCCCATACCCACCACGCGCCCCACATAGGTTTACCCCAGGCTGCACCGGTAAATAACGCAATAAAAGTCATGACGGCACCCACTGGCGCCATGGCTATCATGCTCATATAGGCCGTTCGCCATTGCCATACCATTCCTACCAAGGCCGCAATCGCCATAGCCACATAGGTGCCCATAGACAACATTGCGCTAGGCACATGAATGTAGATAATGCGAAACGAATCACCTTGTTGATAATCTTGTGGTGCAAAGGCTAGCCCCCACACTGTGCCTACGGCCAAGCATAACAATGTACCAAGCCACAACCAAGGCTGCAAAGTTAGGCACAATTGGTAAGCATTTTCTGTTTTAGCGTAAGGATGTAACCACTTCCACATCAGTTTTGACTCACTTTCAAAGAATAAGCTATGGCAAACGGCGCAGCGGCAGCAGCCAGTAACAGCATGGCGCCAATAATAGCAAGTTGAGGATGATAAGGTAATTGCAGTGCGGCAGAATCTACAGCAGACGTGGCAAAAATCAGTAACGGAATAAAAACGGGGATTAAAAGCAATGCTAAAAGCAGTCCGCCCCGTGCTAGCCCTACCGTTAATCCCACTGCAATAGCACCAATTAGCGACAGCAAAGGTGTGCCAATTAGCAAAGTAAGCATTAATGCTATAAACATATCCGTGCTTAGGTTTAAAAACATCGCAAGCAACGGCGACAGAATCAATAAGGGCACAAAACTCACCAGCCAATGTGCCAGTACTTTAACCGTCGCAACGGCCGGGAATGACATGCCACTTAAGGTATATTGTTCTAAAGAACCATCAATAAAATCATCACGAAAAAGCCGTTCCATCCCTAACAAGGATGACAATATAGCCGCAATCCAAATAACGCCTGGGCCAATACGTTGCAGTGTTTCTGGAGAAGGGCTCACGCCCAAGGGGAATAGGGTAACCACCATCAATAAAAACATGAGGGGTTGAACCAACTCAGCTTTTTGCTGAAACGCAATCTGCATATCTCGTTTGAAGATACCGAGTAGTAAGGGATTCAAAACCGGTACTCCAAATCAACACAGCGGTGCGTACCCGCTTCAGGAGACAGCGCTTGGTGGGAAGTAGTAATAATCATGCCGCCGTCTGCCACATGCTGTTTCATTTTACGCTCAAGTAATATTACACCTGCGCTATCAAGTGCGGTGAAAGGTTCATCTAATACCCATACCGTTGCACTCTTGAGCCACAGCCGACTCAGTGCAACACGACGTTGTTGTCCAGCGGATAAGAATCTGACAGGCACATCTTCAAGGCCAACTAACCCTAAGCGTTCAAGCACTTGATAAATGCTTTCGATATCGGATGTTTGGGTAACATCCTTATTTTGAATACCGTGTTGCGCTAACCAAAAGCGCAAATTATCAATGGCAGACAAAGCGCCATTTAATGCACTTTTGTGGCCTAAATAAATAAGAGTTTGATAATATAATGAAGGGTTGCTGCTGATGTTCGCGCCATTGAAAATCACGTCACCGTGCTCAGGCGAACTCAAGCCAGTAAGAATACGCAATAAGCTGGTTTTGCCCGCACCGTTAGGCCCACGCAAATATACTAATTCCCCTGCATTAAGATTTAACGAAAAGTCGTCAAACAAAACACGATCGCGTTTTATGCAAGTTAGTCCAGATGCACATAAACCGGACACGCACGCTCCTTTACTATTCACTGTTTAAAACCGGCGTAGTTTATCACAGTAAGTTTCTTTCGCAGTCGCGAATTATGATTAAATATGATTTACTTCAACAACAAACGCGATGATATGCCCCGCTTATTACCTATACTTTCCATTACGGATTAAACTCGTCGCTCACCTGGCCGATAAGCTCCATATGACATCACAGTTAAGCGCACTGCTTTCAAATATAACTCAAAGTACTTCAGGGTCGAAATCGTCGGCAGCATCAGTGCTGAATAATTTATCCCAAGCTGCGGCGCTCGATACCGCCGCAAAGGTAACTGTGGCGCGATTGCCTGAACAGATACTTGCTATTCAAACGCAAGGGCAACCGGCAACTCGGGTTTCACTGTTGAAAAGCGCAGATTTATTGCCGCCACAGCGCCCTCAATTAACCTCTTTCAGCCAAGGTGGAGTAACTCAAGCTGCCCTTATTAGCACTGAAACAGGCATGAGTACCAGTCAAGTTACCGCGATGCAGCTTAAAACCCTTTCACTTTCTCTTGCGACGATGCTGGCTTCTATGCCGACACCACAACAGAGCATGCGCGTTAGCGTGCAAGCAACGGTTACGCAATTAACGAGTAATCAACTGAGTCTAACGCTAGCAGATGGCCAGCCGTTAAATTTATCACTAAAGCCTGACGCCGCAGCGCAATTGAGCGCCGATATCAAAAACAATGGCAAGCTGGTTTCACTTTCACTTAATCAAGTGCCTGGTGATACTGGTAAATTGACTGTTTCAGTAACGTCAGCGAAACAAGCAAACTTAGCGAGTCAAGGTACTCAATCAGCAGCTTCCACGTTACAAGCCGCGCCTCTATCAGTGACCGACAGCAAAATTACGACTGTGCTCACCAATGCATTGCGTTCCCAAGGTATCGCCTTCGGGCATGGTAACCCTGTTAACGGGAATGTGCCTGATGCCATCGCTAAGCTACTCCCTAATATTCAATCACAAAATACTTTGCAGCAAGTATCTATGCTCAGCCTTAAGGGCAATACGTTAACATCGTATTCCGCTGCCAGTCAGGCAGTATTGACGTTCCCCACATCCGATAGCGGTACTGTCATTCCAAGAGCTTCACAGCAGCTTGCCGCCAAACTTAGTGCTTCAGCTATACCTGTGGGAGCTATGGTTGAAAAAACGGCTGGAAATAGTTCCGCTTTGACTGAGACTACAGGAAAAACTTCGGCAAATGGTAGTGAAAATGTAGCTCAACGAGCAAAAACAGACAGTGCTAATCATGCTTCAAATTCGTCATCAATTACGTTGTCACCAGAATTCTCAACTGCGGTAGATAGCAAAGGTGCTTCGATACAAGGGACCGATGTTCACAAGGCTATTGTTACTTTATCTCGAGCATTACTTAGTCAGACGGGGTCCACTCAACAAGCGCTAACACAATTGACATCAATACTTAGCGGGACTGCAGAAGGCAGCGATAAAACCACTGCCGTATTAAGTCAAATAGCAAAGCAAATTACAGGCATAAACAGCAACGCATTGCCCAGTGCTAGACCATTAATAGCACCGCAGGTATCGAATGCAACTACCACACCTGCTTCACCTAACTCGAGCCAAGAGACTAACGCTTTTACAAATGACAATACTGTTGGTTTAAAAACGGGCGCTGGGGATGTTAATACAGGTAACGCGGATAACAGTTTACGAAAAGGCATTTCTCAGCTAATAGCTTTGCTCGGTGGCTCGGGGAACAGCATTCGCGGTAATGTTATACAGAGCAATACCTCTCAAGGTACAGGCTCTCAGGGTACTGCTACTCAAGGTACTGCCACTCAAGGTAAAGATACGCTAGGTAATCACACTGGGGCAGCTTCAAATACGCCCACTACAAACGATAAAACTGCAAATCAAGTTACTGGTTCACAGGATATAGAGAAAAATAATGTAGAGGCAAAAACCTCAACGCCAAACAACCAACAGAGCATGCAGGCGACTCAAAATAATACCGATTCATCTATAGCGTCGCGCATTTATGGTTTACTTAACGCTCCCGCTATCGCG
This sequence comes from Alteromonas sp. K632G, assembly GCF_017653625.1. Taxonomy (NCBI): domain Bacteria; kingdom Pseudomonadati; phylum Pseudomonadota; class Gammaproteobacteria; order Alteromonadales; family Alteromonadaceae; genus Alteromonas; species Alteromonas sp. K632G. Next base: position 42,195 of record NZ_JAGGDM010000001.1, on the reverse strand, counting down.
GTAACGCCGTTATCATTGACGTCCCCCATTGCCGCCTCTAATTTTGTACAAGGTTTAGTGGCATTGTTACAACTGTCTTTAGCGGGTAGAGCACTATCGAGACAGCCATCTCTCAAAGTACAAATTGATTCACCTGATAGCATTATAAGTAAAACAATAACGAATACCTCTGGTTCTGCCCCCTCTAGCCGCGTTGCGCAAGATGTTGCCAATCTTGATAGTCGCACAAACTTACTGGCTAATTTAAAAACCTTATTAGCGAACCATCAACACAGCAAAGTGGCTCAAGCCGAAAACCGGGTTCAGGGGCAAGATAGTTTTTTCTATGCATTACCTTCTGTATCTCAACATTACGCACCGGCTGAACTTTTAGTGCAAAGAGAGCCAGATCGACAACACGGAAAAGAAGACAAAGATGGCGAGAAACGTTTATGGTATGTCACAATGAAGCTAGATATCGGTGATGCGGGCCAACTCCTCGCTAAATCCAAGATAGACACCGATACCATTACCATCGACCTCTATACTTCCAACGAAACCGTACTGACTCGTGTTGCTGATACCTTGCCGTATTTAGAACGACGATTGGCTGATTTAGGGCTGAATGTCGAGAAAATGAGTTTTCAGCGGGGTCATATTCCTGACACACTAAATAAACGCCCACATCAAATTTTTGAGACACGAGTATGAGTGAGAAAGCAAAGCGTGCGATTGGGCTTAAGTATGATGGTGGCGATAAAAAAACAGCCCCAAAAGTTGTCGCAAAAGGCTACGGAGATCTTGCAGAAGCGATTATCGCCATGGCTGAAGAGTCTGGCATTCTTATTCATGAAGACCCCTATCTTAGCGAAGTGCTTAGCACCTTAGATTTAGGGCAAGATATACCCGAATCGTTGTATTTTGTTATCGCCGAACTGCTAGCATATTCCTATGTACTACAAGGAAAAATACCGCCTGGCTGGGAAGGTGTGGTTAAGCATATAAATTATGAGGTATAAAAAGCGACTTTGAAATTATCAAAGTCGCTGCTTTTCATCTTAAGTTATGTTGGGTTGATTTACCCTACTATCTAAATAGTACTTTCTCTTTATTAAACCAGTACACACAAAATGCAATGAGTGCGGCGGCGATGGCGACTGTAGAAGTAAATATGCCGAACAAGGCAAAATAATCCATAGTGCCTTTGAATAACTCTTTCATCGCTAATGCTACATTGGTGAGTGGCACCCAAATCCAACCACCTTCTAATTTAACACCCGGCATCATTGCAATTAACACAGGGAAAACTACTACCATAACAAGTGCCCCCATATAACTTTGGGCTTCTTTAAATGATCGAGCATAAATAGAAAGAGACAATAAGACCGCGGCAAATATTGCCACTACCGGAATTAGCATTAAAAAGATAAGCACAAAATCAATGATGCCAATCATCGCCATCACCTCTGCTACAAATTCAATTGCCAACCCTTGAGACAAAACTATGCCCCATATGGCCATGGAAGATACGGTGATAAGTGCTGTAATTAGACCCGCGACACCGATGGTAAAGAATTTTCCCAAAACCAGTTTATAACGCTCCATCGGCGATATTAATAGTGTCTCTAGCGTACCCCGCTCTTTTTCACCCGCACCTAAGTCTGATGCTGGTGCCATAGCACCTTGTAGGCATAAAATGAAAATGAAATAAGGTAATAACCCGCCCAAGCGTTCACCCCATACTTCACGATCATCCGCTATGTTTTCTTTTTCAATGACAATAGGCGCGAGTAACGCTTGCTGCTGTGACTCATTCAGTCCTAAATTAGCAAAGGCCGTTTTTTGAAATTCATCAGTGTAAACATCGACAATTTCAGACACTCTTCCTAACACTTTATTTAAGCCTGCGTCATTTAAATACAATTGCAGCTTATGCTGACCAGAAGTGAGCACCTCGTTGTTAAAGGTTTCTGGGATAACTAAAACGAAGTCTAGTGTTTCATCTTTAATGAGCTTGGCATAGTCAGCTTCACCTTGGATATCCACCATCGTAAATTTGTCAGTTTCATTAGCGAATTGTTGCGACATGTCTGGCGCATATTGCTCGCCCACAATGGCATATTTCAATACAACGTTTTCGGCCTTTTCAGCGGCGGAATTCATGAAAAACATGGCGACACCGAAAATTAATGGGAAAAGCAGTAAAGGCAACACAATCATAAAAATAATAGTTTTACGGTCGCGCAATAACTCTTTGAATTCTTTTTTAAAAATTAACCACATTGCCCCACCTCCGCTGTATTCATTTTTAAAGTGTGCAAAAAGCTTTTATGCATTTGTCCGTCAGATAGCGCACTAAAAGCAGCAAGGGAATCATTAAATACACTTTCGCCTTGATTAATCACCGTTACACGGTCGCAAAGCATTTGAACTTCATCCAAATGATGGGTAGAAAAGATAACTGGCGTTCCTTTATCTTTAAGGCGCTGAATAAAGTCCATCACTGTTGAGGTGGCCATAATATCTAAGCCTGTAGTAGGCTCATCAAGCACAACTAAGGAAGGTTCATGAATAACAGCGCGGGCAATGGCTGTTTTTTGTTTCATACCAGATGAGAAGTTTTCTGCCCGTCTGTCTAAAAAGCTCTGCATGTCGAGTAAGTCAGCCATTTCTTCAATACGTGCAGAAATTATCGCTTTAGTAATGCCGTGTAATTCGCCAAAATAAGCAATATTTTCTCGCCCAGTCAGCCTGCCATATAAACCAGTTGAGCTAGACAGAAAACCTATTTTTTTACGCGCAATTATTGGGTTGGCTAGCACGTCTTCACCATCAATTACCACGGTGCCGCTATCTGGCTTAAGTGCGGTTGAAAGCATGCGTAATGTAGTGGTTTTTCCTGCTCCGTTAGGGCCAAGCAAACCAAGCACTTCTCCTTGACCACATGAAAACGATACATCTTTCACTGATTGAAAGTAGCGCCCTTTTAATCGTGGATCCTTTTTCTCTTGCTCACTTAGCTTTTTGGGGTTCTCCACCTCAAAGCGTTTAGCAAGACTAGATATATCAATCATTATCCCTTCCCTTTTTTTATTATTTAAATCGAATGCTTACAGTACTAGTCTTTGCCTTTCTATTTTTATTACAGCTTTACTGTTTTTTTATTTTAATTCAATCCAAGATATAGAATTAAAGTGTTAAAAAGTATGTTTTTTGAACACAAAAAAGCCCACCATTTGGTGGGCTTTTAAATAACACAAATGCGCTATTTTATAGTCAGTTTAGTAGCTACTGCTGATCATCTTCTGCAGCAGGTGCTTCTTCTACTTTCACTGTCTTAGGTAAAAGTAGCTCAGCGCGAATTTGTTTTTCAATCTCATCGGCAATAGCTGGGTTTTCTTTTAGGAACTTCATTACGTTCGCTTTACCCTGACCGATACGATCACCTTTGTAGCTGTACCAAGCACCGGCCTTATCAACCAATTTCTGCTTAACACCTAAGTCGATAAGCTCAGCTTCTTTACTTATACCTTCGCCGTAGCGAATCATGAATTCAGCTTGCTTAAATGGCGGTGCTACTTTGTTTTTCACTACTTTAACGCGAGTTTCGTTACCTACTACCTCATCGCCTTCTTTGACCGCACCGATACGGCGGATATCTAAACGTACTGAAGAGTAGAACTTAAGTGCGTTACCACCGGTTGTTGTTTCTGGGCTACCGAACATTACACCAATTTTCATACGAATTTGGTTAATGAAGATACACAAGGTATTTGAACGCTTGATATTACCGGTAAGTTTACGCAATGCTTGCGACATTAATCGCGCTTGCAAACCAACGTGTGAGTCACCCATGTCGCCTTCAATTTCCGCTTTTGGCGTAAGGGCAGCAACCGAGTCAACAATAACGACATCAACACCGCCAGAACGAACCAGCATGTCACAAATTTCAAGCGCTTGTTCACCCGTATCAGGCTGAGAAACTAAAAGCTCATCGATGTTTACACCTAGCTTCGACGCGTAAATTGGATCAAGTGCGTGCTCAGCATCTACGAAGGCACAGGTTTTACCATTCTTTTGAGCCTCTGCAATTACCTGCAAGGTAAGTGTCGTTTTACCCGAGGCTTCAGGTCCGTAAATTTCTACCACACGACCACATGGCAAACCGCCTATGCCCAAAGCGATATCAATGGTGAGTGAACCAGTAGAGATAGCCTCAATGTCCATCGCTTGGTTGTCGCCTAAACGCATAATAGCGCCTTTACCGAACTGCTTTTCAATTTGCCCAAGTGCGGCACTTAAAGCTTTAGATCTATTACTGTCCACGTCAATATCCTCTAGGATTAGCGGTTAAATTCTTTAGTTGGTGATGTCTTTGTTGAAGCTGCCTTTGCTATTTATACTAGCTATCTTTACTAACAGTATTATTCATCTATACAGCTAGCATTCATTGCATCAACATTTGCTTACCGACACCTTACCAAGTGTTGCGTGCATTCTATACTGTACAAGCATACAGTTTCAACCTGAGTTTTCATTTTATTTTGCTTAATGGGTTCTTATTGGCAGCATCTTAGATGACCGTCTGTTCAATCAGCCAACATCGCCAATAGATGGGTAATCGCAAATTCTATTGCATGCAGACGAACAGTCTCTCGGTCTCCAGCAAAAACCTGCTTAATCGTTTCTGACTTAGCACCACAGATAAACCCAAACCAAACAGTACCCACAGGCTTTTCTTCGCTGCCGCCACCTGGGCCTGCAATACCGCTTACGGTTACCACGACATTCGCGTCGCTCTTGTGCTTAACGCCCGCCGCCATCTCTTCAACGGTCTGCATTGACACCGCGCCATGTGCATTTAGAGTTTCTGGCTTTACAGCTAATTCACGTATTTTTGCGTCGTTTGAATACGTCACCCAACTTTGATTAAACCAATCCGAACTCCCAGCAATACTGGTAAAGGCGAACGCAACGCCGCCCCCGGTGCAAGACTCTGCGCTTGAAACCGTCCAGCCTTTACGGCGAAGCGCATTACCCAGCGCCGTCACCATCTCTGTTATATTGTCAGATACCATGAATGTCCTTTATCGCTATCAGCGCTATTATCAGCTTCGGCCGTTAAAGCATTAATTTGAAGCATTAGGCTGTGCCGATGTACTTATTGGTGAGAGCTATCATTTAACTAATGAGTTCAGGAAATGGTTGAAAATTCCATACTCGTATCAATAATACACAGCAAATACGAAAAGTGATTATTTTAGCACTCCTGCTCTTTTAATCACTCTTCTGTTAATAATTCTTCTGTTAATATAACAAATTGAGTTATCGCAAGTAGCAGCAATAAAAAGCACGAGGCATTTTTTGGAATCACACACTCCTATGATGCGCCAGTATTTAACGATAAAGGCGCAGCACCCTAACATTCTTATGTTTTACCGTATGGGCGACTTTTACGAGTTGTTTTTCGATGATGCCAAGAAAGCCGCAGAACTGCTTGATATATCGTTAACCGCACGGGGCAAATCTGGTGGCGATCCTATTCCTATGGCTGGCGTTCCTTACCACGCGGTTGAAAGCTATTTAGCCCGGTTGGTGAAAATGGGCGAGTCAGTGGCGATTTGCGAACAAGTTGGCGATCCAGCTACAAGTAAAGGTCCTGTCGAACGCCAAGTCCAGCGTATTGTTACCCCAGGTACGGTTACCGATGAAGCCTTATTAGAAGAACGCCGCGATAATGTACTAGCGGCAGTTTGCGGCCACAGTATGCATTACGGCGTGGCTACATTAGATGTAACCAGTGGCCGGTTTGTAGTGGTCGAGTGCGACACTGACGATGCCTTGTTAGGTGAACTACAACGAATTAATCCTGCTGAACTACTCTATCCTGAAGGCTTTGAAAGCTTACCCTTGATTGAACAGCGTAAAGGCTTGCGTCGGCGGCCCGAGTGGGAATTCGATATCGATACCGCCACCGAACAATTAACCGCTCAGTTTCAAACGAAAGAACTGGCGGGGTTTGGGGTATCAGATTTAACCAAAGGCATTGGCGCCGCCGGTTGTGTGCTTCAATATGTGAAAGATACCCAGCGTACAGCCCTTCCCCATATTCGCCGTATTCAAAAAGAACAGCAAGACAGCCGCGTACAATTAGATGCAGCTACCCGCAGAAATCTAGAGCTTACCCACAATTTAGCCGGCGGCATTGAAAGTACCCTGTTTAGCGTGATGGATACGACCACTACCGCCATGGGTAGCCGGTTACTACAACGCTATATTCACTCGCCTATTACCGATCAACACGAATTACATAACCGTCAAGATGCCATTGAAGCACTTATCGACAATGAGCCAGATGCTATTCGCGGTCATTTAAAAACGATTGGCGATATTGAACGCATAATGGCACGTTTGGCATTACGTTCAGCAAGGCCCAGGGATTTCGCTAGACTTAAAAACGCGTTGAATACCCTGCCCGACCTTCAAGAAGCGTTGGGGGCGTATAACGTTGCACAGCTAAATGAATTAAAACAGGCCGTCAGTACTTACCCAGAGCTACAAGCTTTATTAAATAACGCGATTATCGATAACCCGCCTGTGGTTATTCGCGATGGCGGGGTTATTGCTGAAGGCTTTAATAGCGAATTAGATGAGCTTCGAAAATTGTCTCAAGGTGCTACTGATTATCTTGACGCCATGGAGCAACGCGAACGTGAACGCACAGGCATTTCAACCCTAAAAGTAGGCTACAACCGGGTTCATGGTTTCTTTATCGAGATTAGTCGTGCCAATAGCGACAAAGCGCCCGCCGAATATATTCGCAGGCAAACGCTTAAGAATACTGAACGCTTTATCACCCCAGAGCTTAAAGAGCACGAAGATAAAGTACTTACCAGTCAAGGTCGTGCGCTAGCCCTCGAAAAACAGCTTTATGAAGCACTTTTCGATGAAGTCGCGCCAAGCCTAAATGCGCTAATTGAAACGGCCGCAGCACTGGCTAAACTCGACGTATTATGCTGTTTTGCCGAGCGCGCGTTAAGTCTGGATTGGTATCGCCCAAGGTTAAGTATGGAAAGCGCGCTGACCTACGAAGAAGGTCGGCATCCTGTGGTGGAACAGGTTATGAAAGACCCGTTCATTGCTAACCCATTAACACTCAACGATAGCCAGCGCATGCTTATTATTACCGGCCCTAACATGGGCGGTAAATCAACCTACATGCGCCAAACCGCGTTAATTGCACTATTAGCGTATATTGGCAGCTATGTGCCCGCACAAAACGCCCATATTGGTAAAATTGATAGAATATTTACTCGTATTGGCGCTTCTGACGATTTAGCATCTGGTCGCTCAACCTTCATGGTAGAGATGACGGAAACCGCCAACATTCTGCACAATGCCACCGAGCATTCGTTAGTTTTAATGGATGAGATTGGCCGCGGCACCAGTACTTACGATGGCTTATCTCTCGCATGGGCGTGCGCCAGCTACCTCGCCCAAAAGCTGAATGCTTACACCTTATTTGCGACTCACTATTTTGAGCTTACCGAGTTACCTGATACCGAGAAAAGTGTAGTTAATGTACATTTGGATGCGGTAGAGCACGACGACACCATCCGGTTTATGCATAGCGTACAAAATGGCGCGGCGAGTAAAAGCTTTGGTTTACAGGTTGCACAACTTGCAGGTGTACCTAAGCCGGTTATTAAAGCGGCGCAGCAAAAACTCGCTATTTTGGAAAACGCGCATCTTATTTCTGAAACTGAATCCAGTGCTGATATTAAAACTGATAAATCATCTAACATTGGGGATGAAACTGGCAAGCAGCACGATAGACGCGCCAACAAAAAAGCAGCGTCAACGGCGCATGGTTCCTTACAATCTCAGTCACAACTGTTGTTCCCAGATAAACCCCATCCGGTTGTAGAAGCGTTGGAAAATTTATCCCCAGATGAACTTTCACCACGCCAAGCACTAGACCTTATTTACACGCTCAAGCGTTTAAGTCAGTCATAAAAAACAGCGCTTGCGGCGAAAGCCACGCTCAAATAGGTAAAAGAAGCGATTGTGTGGGCAAACAGATTGTTTGCTCACACTAACTTGCGTATACTATTAACCCGTCCAAAGTATGGGTAGTTTAGTTCCTAAACTACACTCATATTTACCCAATACAACTCAACGTTCTAGGTTTCGCATGACAAATTATATTTTCGTCACCGGTGGTGTAGTTTCATCGCTAGGTAAAGGTATTGCCGCTGCGTCGTTAGCCGCAATTCTTGAAGCTCGCGGGCTCACCGTCACCATGTTAAAACTCGACCCGTATATTAATGTCGACCCAGGCACCATGAGCCCTATTCAACATGGCGAAGTATTTGTTACCGATGATGGCGCAGAAACCGATCTTGACCTTGGTCACTACGAGCGTTTCATTCGCACCCGTATGACCAAGCGTAACAACTTCACTACCGGACGGGTATACGAAGAAGTACTAAAACGTGAACGTCGAGGTGACTACTTAGGCGCCACTATTCAGGTTATTCCACACATTACCAACGAAATTAAGCGCCGTGTGGTTGAAGGCGCTGAAGGCCACGATGTGGCTATTGTTGAAATTGGTGGAACGGTAGGTGACATCGAATCACAACCTTTCTTAGAAGCAATTCGTCAACTAGGCACCGAACTAGGCCGCGAAAAAGCGATGTACATGCACTTAACCTTAGTGCCTTATATGCCAGCTTCAGGCGAAGTAAAAACGAAACCAACACAGCATTCGGTGAAAGAACTCCGTTCTATTGGTATACAACCAGATATTCTAGTGTGCCGCTCTGTAGGCGCGCTTCCTTCTACCGAGCGTTCTAAAATTGCGTTATTTACTAACGTAAACGATAAATCGGTAATTTCGCTTAAAGATGTAGACAGCATCTACCGCATTCCAGCTGCCCTTAAAGCGCAAGGTATGGATCAACTTGTGGTAGACCGCTTTGGTTTAGACTGTAAAGAAGCCGACCTATCTGAATGGGAACAAGTGCTTTATGCAGAGTCTAACCCTACTGCTGAAGTTAACATCGGTATGATTGGTAAATACGTTGAATTGCCAGATGCTTATAAGTCAGTTAATGAAGCGCTTAAACATGCTGGGTTGAAGAACCGTTTAACCGTAAATATCCACTATATCGACTCTCAAGACGTTGAAAGTAAAGGCGCACAAATTTTAGAAAAACTAGATGCTATATTAGTGCCTGGTGGTTTTGGTGAGCGCGGTATCGAAGGCAAAATTGCGGCAGCCCGTTATGCCCGTGAAAACAAAGTGCCTTACTTAGGTATTTGTCTTGGTATGCAAGTAGCCCTTATCGAGTTTGCGCGTAATGTAGCCGGTATGGAAGATGCCAATAGTTCTGAATTTGATCCAGAGACACCGTATCCGGTTGTTGGTTTAATTACAGAATGGCTTGATGAAGCAGGTACCACAGAAATACGTAGTGAAAACTCAGACCTCGGCGGCACTATGCGCTTAGGCAGTCAGCTTTGCCACTTAATTGAGGGCACTAAGGTGCATGAAATGTATGGCAGTGCTGAAATTTACGAGCGCCACCGTCATCGTTACGAAGTTAACAACAACCTTCGTGAACAAATTGAAGCCGCAGGGTTAAAGGTAAGTGGTTTGTCCACTGATAAACGACTTGTAGAAGTTATCGAAATACCTGACCATCCTTGGTTTATCGCGGGTCAATTCCACCCTGAATTTACGTCAACCCCTCGTGATGGACACCCATTATTTAAAGGGTTTGTCGCTGCTGCTGGACAGTATCAAAAAGAGAATCATTAATTTCTAATAAGGGAACACTTGCTCCCGTTTGTGTTTCCAAACAATTGTTAAGGAAAAAACATGGCGAAAATTAGTCGCATTATTGGTCGCGAAATTTTGGACTCACGCGGTAATCCTACCGTTGAAGCCGATGTGTACTTAGAATCAGGCGTTATGGGCCGTGCTGCTGCTCCATCTGGTGCTTCAACAGGTAGCCGCGAAGCATTAGAACTTCGTGACGGTGACAAGTCTCGTTATTTAGGTAAAGGCGTAATGAAAGCCGTAGCCGCTATTAACGATGAAATTGCCCCTGCGCTTTTAGGTAAAGACGCACTAGCACAAGCTGATATTGACGCTATCATGATTGACCTAGACGGAACAGAAAATAAAGAAACTCATGGTGCAAATGCCATTCTAGCGGTATCGCTAGCAGTAGCTAAAGCAGCGGCCTTAGAGAAAGGCGTTGCCCTTTACGAGCACATTGCAGATCTTAACGGCACTCCTGGTCAATACTCGATGCCAGTACCTATGATGAATATCATCAATGGTGGTGAGCACGCTGACAACAACGTAGACATTCAAGAATTCATGGTACAGCCAGTAGGCGCAAAGAGCTTCAAAGAAGCCCTTCGCATGGGTGCTGAAATTTTCCATTCACTGAAGAAAGTACTTTCTGCTAAAGGCCTAAACACGGCTGTTGGTGACGAAGGTGGTTTCGCACCAAACCTTAGCTCTAACGCTGAAGCGCTAGCGGTTATCGTTGAAGCAGTAGAAAACGCTGGCTACAAAATGAATGAAGATATTACGCTAGCACTCGATTGTGCGGCATCTGAATTCTACAAAGATGGTCAATACGTATTGTCTGGTGAAGACAAGAGCTTCGATTCTGAAGCCTTTGGTGATTACCTAGCTGACCTTTCTGACAAGTACCCTATTGTGTCTATTGAAGATGGTCTAGACGAGAGTGATTGGGACGGTTGGGCAAGTTTGACCAATAAAATTGGCGAAAAAGTACAACTTGTTGGCGACGACTTATTTGTAACTAACACCAAGATTCTTAAGCGTGGTATTGATAACGGTATTGGTAACTCAATCCTTATCAAGTTCAACCAAATTGGTTCACTAACTGAAACCTTGAACGCAATTAAGATGGCGAAAGATGCAGGCTTCACGGCTGTTATCTCTCACCGTTCAGGCGAAACAGAAGACGCCACTATTGCTGATTTAGCAGTAGGTACTGCGGCTGGCCAAATCAAAACTGGTTCACTATGTCGTTCAGACCGTGTTGCTAAGTACAACCAACTTCTTCGCATTGAAGAAGCGCTAGGTGATGCTGCAACTTATAAAGGTCGCTCTGAAATTAAAGGTCAGTAATAGCACGCGCTTATATTAAATAAGCGCTTATTACTTATCTAATTGAAAGCTGTGTTAAGGCCCATATTTTATGGTCTCTTAACGCAGCTTTTTTGTGTCTGCTTGAAGCCTTTTCCTAACACCCTTTCAATAATGCTCCTTCAATAACGTCCCTTTCAAAAAAGATGACAATAATTAAGGACTAGCGAGCTTAATTTAAGACAAAAAAATACCCCAGCTCGTGCTGGGGTATTTCAATTTTAGTGTTGTTAGCGAAGCTACACGCTATTTAGAAGCGGTAGTTAGCACCTAAAGTCACTCGGCGGTCGGTAAGACCTTGGAAGCACAACAGTGCACCTTCATTAATACAAGACTGCTCAACTTCTGATTCAGTAATGTTTACCGCCTCAATACCTATGTTCAAGTCTTCGTTCACGTCGTAGTTGATGCTAGCGTTAAGCTGACCACGGTCTTCCTGAACTACTGGGAAACCCCAAGGGAAACTAGATGTGCTTCCGAAGTCGTCCGAGCGGTACGCTTCACGCCATGTGTAACGCATACGGGCTGACAAACCAAACTTCTCGTAGTACAAGGTAAAGTTATAGGCATTTTCAGATAAGTTTAGTAAGCCTTGAACTGTTGACACTTCAATATCATCGATACCCGTAGAAGCTGCAAATACATTTGCCGCACGACTAGTGGCTGTATTCTCTGAATCACCACCATCGAACTCTTGAATCGTGTAGTTAGCAAGTACACCGAAACCTGAAGCCCAACCAAGTTCTTTTTCAAAACCTGAAAGGTCATATTGAACCGCAATTTCGATACCTTTTTGCGTGGTTTCGCCAGCGTCGTTAATCTTAGTTTCTGTACCTACACAAATACCTGTGCCTAGTTCAGGTCCAAAAACGTTGATATCAGCAATTGGGTTAAACACACCGCCACCTTCACAAGGGTCGGTAAGATCACGATAACCTGTTACTGGATCTTCAAATGCACTTACAATCTGGTCAACATGAAGCGCTTTACGTGTTTTATGGAATATACCAACACTTAACACGCTCGCTTCAGCAAAGTACCATTCTGCCGCTAAGTCGAAAGAGGTTACTTCTTCAGGCTCTAAACCAGGGTTACCGATAGCTACATTTGGGTTAGGGCTTGTGCTAAATGTTACTGAAGTAGATAAGTCGTCGAAGTCAGGGCGGCGTATATCTTTACCGGCACCGAAGCGAAGGACAACATCATCAGCCACATCAGCAACAATATTTAACCGAGGTAGAATGAAATCATAATCACCGGTATTAGTTACTTGCGATACCAATTCGTTTCCATCACCGTCAACAGTAATTGAGTTACCTACAGAGGTAACGTCTGTCTGCAAATAACGCAAACCAAAATTACCGCGGAACATCTCATATTCAAAGTTTGCTTGCGCATAAAGTGCATGTGTTTCTTCTTCGATGTCGAAGAAACCTGATGAACTTGATGTTGGCGCATTCAATGTAGCCGTCGAACCGTGTGCGTCCATAGCTTGTTGTAGTGTAGCTAATACGCCATCTGGATCTGAAGCCACTAATTCAGGGTTAATGATTAAGAAATCTCTAACGTAAAGTTCGCGACCATCCGCATCGTTGAAGTTATTAGGCCCAGCGACTAGTAATTCAGAGAACAAATCACCTCGAGGGCTGTCTTCCATACTTCTTAAACCAACACTGGTGTTAACATCGTCACGGGTGCTCGCTGATTTATTGTAGCGATAACCAAAGTCAACTGACGTGATCATCGAGTCTACGTAATAAGAAAAATCAAAACGGATCGCATCTTCTGAGTTTTCAGTGGTATCTCTACCTATATTCACATCACGTAAAACAACGTTAGCAGGGTCTAAAAGCTGTTCTACTTTTGGTGCGTATTCTGCACCAGAAGCAATTCCGAACGCTAATGAACCGCCAGATAAGTCATATTCAAACGGAACACTGTTGTCGTTACCACCACCAGCATCTAGCGGTGCATTGGGGTTGATAAAGTTAAGGGTAGTATTAAAGCTAGGAGTGGTAGTATCTGAAGATGAAGAGGCAACTTCAGCACTTACAAACCATTTCTCGCCTTGCCACTCACCACCTAATCTAAAGATTTGGCTCTCTGTAATACGAGAGTTTGTATCGGTAGACAAACGAAGATTAGGATCGTCGTCATCGTTATCAAGATTGACTGGAATGACACCGCGAAGAGCAGCCTGCATTGAACCTAAATCAGTGCCACCTAAAGAACCGAAATTAATCGTTTCGAAGGCATCCGGTACTGAAATATCGTTAAGTGCACTTACGCCTGACGCTTGAACACGTGAGCTTTCTTGCAAACGTTCTTGGTCATTGATGATTGCATCGAAGAAAAACTTAGTGTTGTCGTTTGGCTGCCATTCAAAGGTACCTACAAAGTTTTTCGTTTCATATTCGTAGTTATCATAATCTTGTACGAAAAACTGAATGGGTAGGAAATCGAAGGATTGCGCACTGGCCACGCCGCTATCTGATGCAATTAAGTTATCTCGGTCAGCACGTGGTCTGAACGCCGATACATCTTGCTCCGAATAACTACCACTCACTACCACACCGAATTTACCGTGATCGTTTTCCCAGTTATCACCAAACGTCGCTGAAAGATGAGGTTGGAAACCACTGTCTGTAGACAAGCTGCTGTTTTCACCTTGAATACGAATCGACGTCAATCTCTCAGTTAATTGAAGAGGACGAATTGTTTTAAGGTTGATGGTACCACCAACAGAACCTTCAATTGTTTTCGCATCTGGTGACTTGGTAACTTCCAAACCGGCAATAATTGCTGCTGACACATCTTCAAAATCGATACCGCTTCGGCCTGCGCCTGAACCCACTGTAGATACGCCGTTTATTTCTGTTCGGTTAGCGTCGGTACCACGAATCTGAACCCCTGTTCCAACACCCGCTTCACGCGTAATTTGTATACCCGTGATGTTTTCTAACACTTCCGCTAAGTTTTGGTCAGGCAATTTACCAATGTCTTCAGCTTCAATGACTTCTACTAAATTGTTTGTAAAACGTTTTTCGTTTAGTGCACTGGCAAGCGAGGCGCGAATACCAGAAACCTGTATAACTTCTACGTCTTTTTCAGCTTCTTGTTGAGCGTCTTGAGCAAGGGTAGAAGTGGCAAAACTCAACGATGTTGCAGATAACATCGCTAAGGTAATCTTAGATAATGTGTGTTTCCTCTTGCAGCGTTTTGAACCGAGCTTTTAGGCTTTCAAATCAGCGTTGCTAAGTTATGTGTGGTTACACCCTGCACCATTAAAGATACACTTCACTTACAAGATAATTACAAAGCTAGACGAAAAACATACACTGGTCAACCTTTGATCACTCAAAAACACAGATTCATTAACATCAATTGTAATGCCAATTAACAACACAACAACTAACCAATAAAAGCACCCACCATCCAAATCAGATACTAATTTGTAGTTATCAGACGGTTAGCTATAAATGACTGCAATTTGAGTTTATTTTTTAGGTAAAAAACGTGAGATAAATTAAATAATTATTCTTTAGTATTGATTCGTCAAATGAAGACCAATTCGAAAGCGGTAGTACTAATTGCTTATATAAATATATTCGATGCGACTAGATTGGTAATGTAAAATGTTAATGGCTATTGTTGCCGTACGCTGGCGGGATAGATACTTTCATTTGTGGGCATTCATTACAGAAAAACTAGTTAGCGTTTCAAGGCTGTTAATTCAGTCACGCAGCCTATAATTCTCCTGCTGCCAAACTGTGACTTATATTTATTAGTTGGTAGCATTGGGTTTCTGGATACCCAGCCTAAATCCTGCTAACGTAGGTTTATTGCGTCTTTTTTATTGTCTTACCAGTATTATGGCATCCGACGGACATACGTCTTCCACACAATCAGGCTTTTTTAGCAATTCAGGCGAGCTAGGTGGTGCACAACCACAGTTCACTGAAATTTGTACTGCGTTATACGAAAGAGAGCTTTTGCTTATCGCGCACAAGGGCCCAGCCAATGTGTCGATACTGCGCCGCCGATTAGCCGGCCTGCCCCACCATATTCGAAGTGTGGCGCGATACCTCATTGACAATAACTCACCGCTAGACATCGATCCCCACAATGGAAGTTGGTTTATCAAGCAACCTGGAAAGTGCCCTGGGATCACCCAATCTATTGATAAAAAATATCAGTGGTATAGGCAATATGCAGATTACGGTTTGGTTGTACCGATATGCATCACTACGCTAGAAGGTATGCATATAGAGCTCGACTCAATAGATAGCGTGAACCGCACCACAAACACGCTTCATACTAATAAACACGGATGGTTTTCTCTTGACGGCGAGGTGGCGCATAGTGAGATTGAAACCAATCAGTACACCCCAGAAAAAGACACTCCCTGCTTCACCGACGCAAATGCGGTATTAAAACGGCAACTTCTAAAACCTACGACGGCAATTATGGCATCTGCGTGCAGCGGACATATGTGGCGACATAAATCGAAGGGAGCACCTCGAGCACTTTCATTGCGAGAAATGCGTCTGTCTACTCACATAAACTGGAAAAATTTCACCCTGAAAGGTTAAGCCGAGTTCTTATTTAAGGCACACCTATGGCAGGCTTTAACAACAACGCAATGATTACCTTGATACATACTTCCCTGCACAGTGTCGGTATTTAATCCAACGCTTCTTCGTAGCGCTTTATAAAGCGAGAAAAGGCTTCAACGTGTGGTAAGTGCCCCAAACCGTCAAGCTCTTTCACCGTTATGGCAGTGTTGCGGGCTTTAACTTCAGCGCCAAGTTTATCGTAACGACCTAACTCTCGCGTAACGCCCTCTTTTTTCCAACCTCGCCCAGGTCCGGTTCTATCCCGTGTACCTAAAATTAAGGTGACAGGTATTTGTAAATTATCGAATTCTTCGATAACCGGTTGAGTAAATATCATGTCGTAGGTTAACGCACTCACTTTGGCTAGCTGAGGCCAATCATCACCTTCAATCCACCCTGTTAGAAAACTAGCATGTTCCGCATAGGTACTATTCCAATCACCATCGTAATAGTTTTTCTTTTGATAATTAACGATATCTTCAGGCGTTTTTTTCAGTTCATTTTGATAGAAAAATTCCACATCTTTGTACTCAACATAATGCAGATAATTCTCTAACCCTATAGGGTTGATTAATATCAATTTGCTCGTCATTTCAGGGAAAAGCAGTGCAAATCGCGATGCCACCATGCCGCCCATTGAATGACCTGTCACAATCACATCGTCTAGATTCAAAGAGGTGAGCAAATCTTTGGTATTATTCGCTAATGCTGCAAAGCTGTATTGATAATTAACCGGCTTATCTGATTTGCCAAAGCCAATTTGGTCAGGAATAACCACCCCATATCCTTGATTGTGTAGCCAATTAGCTGTCGTTTCCCAATAACTACTGGCAAAGTTCTTACCATGCAACAACAGTACTGTTGGTTGCCCTTCTTCTGCCGGCAAATACATGTATGCCATGTTCAATCCCCGCCCTTGAGATTCAAATGTCAAAGTGTGAACATCAAAGGGATACTCGAAGTCGGTTAGATTTTTCGAAAAGGGTTTTGCAAAAACAATGGTTGAAAACGTGAAGATAAGAAACGAATAACCTAAAGAAAAAATAGCGCGCTTCATCATTTTGCTCTCAAGAAGATAGTAAGTGATTTACCCTATCAAAATCACTAAAACAATACGCCTTGATTAAGCAGCAAATTTCGCTGTTCCATCGCAATTTGGCTAATTGAATAGGCAATACCAGCGCTTCACCAATTTGATGAAATTAGTATATACATCCTAACGACCCGCTTTTTACCCACTGGATTCAAAGCAGGTGAAATGAAAGTGTTAAATAACAACAAAAAGTAGGATGGAAATCCTATTTTCAAAAAACCATTATTTATAACCAAAATTTATACGCATTATTAGAATCAAAGGTTGACCTTAAAGGCGTGGATCGGTACATTGTCGCTATCAACTGGTCGGCAAAGAAAATACGCAAATGATGCGCAATCGCTTTCTTCTAACTCTACTCCTTATGGCAGCAAGACTGCACGGGTAGATTGCGACCAGCGATTAATTACACAGAAACCCGTGCTTAGCACGGGTTTTTTTTTAACTTTTATAAACGAGAGAGCGTTATGACAAATCAAGTGAAAATCTTTGATACCACATTGCGAGACGGTGAGCAGGCCTTGCCTGCAAGCCTAAGTGCCAAAGAAAAGCTGCAGATCGCTCTAGCACTCGAACGTTTAGGCGTCGACATCATTGAAGCAGGTTTTCCTGTTTCATCGCCTGGTGATTTCCGCTCGGTTCAAATGATCGCAAAAGAAGTTAAGAATTCTGTAGTTTGTGGTTTATCTCGTGCATTGGCAGGGGATATTGATGCCTGCGGACAGGCGCTTAGTGTGGCTGAGCAATTTAGAATTCACACCTTCATTGCTACATCAGAAATTCACGTTGGCGCAAAGCTACGTAAATCTCACGATGAAGTAGTTGATATGGCAGTTGCAGCAGTTAAACATGCTCGCAAATACACCGACGACGTTGAATTTTCGTGTGAAGATGCTGGCCGTACTCACATAGACTATTTATGCCGTATGGTAGAAGCCGCCATTAATGCCGGTGCTACCACGGTGAATATTCCCGATACGGTAGGTTACACAACGCCAACAGAATTCGGCGGCATTATTCAGCAGTTGTTTAATCGCGTTCCAAATATCGACAAAGCCATTATCTCTGTACATTGCCACAACGACTTGGGCTTAGCAGTAGCTAACTCACTAGCCGCGGTAGAGCAAGGTGCGCGTCAGGTTGAATGTACTATTAACGGTATTGGTGAACGTGCGGGTAATGCCTCGCTTGAAGAAATTGCAATGATTTTGCAAACCCGTCAAGCCATGTTGGGTATTAACACCAACATCAATTCGCAAGAAATTTCGCGTACGTCTAAGTTGGTTAGCCAATTATGTAACATGCCGGTTCAAGCGAATAAGGCCATTGTAGGTGCGAACGCATTTAGTCACTCATCGGGCATTCACCAAGACGGTGTATTAAAAGCGCAAAATACCTATGAGATCATGACACCAGAAAGTGTAGGTATTAATAAAAACAACCTAAACTTAACCTCTCGTTCAGGACGCCATGTGATTAAGCATCGCTTAACTGAATTGGGTTACAAGGTAGAAGATTACGACTTAGAAGCGGTTTACGACGCCTTCTTGAAGTTGGCTGATAAGAAAGGCCAAGTTTATGACTACGACTTAGAAGCTTTATTATTCTTCGATAAGCAAAAGCACGACCACGCTCACTATCAATTGATGAACCTTCAAGCAACGTCAGGAAGAGAAATTATTCCAAGCGCTACGGTTAAACTGAAGGTAGGTGAAGAAGAGATTATCCAATCTAGTATTGGTAACGGCCCTGTTGATGCAGCATACAATGCGATTAGAGCAATCTTGGGCCATGAAGATGTTGAAGTTGTAGACTTCAAATTAGATTCAAAAGGCGAAGGGGCCGATGCCCTAGCACAAGTAAGTGTAATCGCCACTTATAAAGGGCGTCGTTTCCACGGCATTGGTCTTGCCACCGATATTGTTGAAGCTGGTGTTAAAGCCCTTATTTTCGTACTAAACAACACTTATTTAGCTGATCAAATTGACCAGCAGAAAAATCAACAAGAACGCGTTGCAGGAGTTTAAATGAGCCAGTTCTCAATTGCCGTATTAGCCGGAGACGGTATAGGCCCAGAAGTAATGCAAGAGGCTAACAAGGTCTTAGATGCGGTAGAAAAGAAATTCGACGTAGCATTTAACCGCACAGCCTACCCTGTCGGTGGTTATGCTATCGATACTGAAGGTGAAGCCCTGCCCTCAAAAACCTTGTTAGGTTGTGAGCAAGCCGATGCCATTTTATTTGGTAGTATTGGCGGCCCTAAGTGGGACACCTTACCGTTAGAGCAACGCCCAGAGCGCGCTGCGTTACTAACACTGCGTAGTCACTTTGATTTATTTAGTAACTTACGCCCTGCCCGTATTTATCCTGGGTTAGAAGCCTTGTCTCCACTGCGTGAAGACATTGCTAAATCGGGTGTAGATGTGTTGGTGGTTCGTGAACTTACCAGCGGCATTTACTTTGGCCAGCCCAAGGGTCGCGAAGGTGAAGGCGAAGAAGAGTTTGCTTATGACACTATGCGTTACAGCAAACGCGAAATTCGCCGTATTGCAGTTGCCGCTTTTGAAGCTGCGCAGAAACGTCGCGGTAAAGTAACTTCAGTCGATAAAGCCAATGTATTACTGACCAGCCGCTTATGGCGCGAAGTGACTGAAGAAGTGGCAAAAGACTACCCTGATGTAGAACTAGACCACATCTACATTGATAACGCGACAATGCAAATCATGAAGAACCCAGCGCAGTTTGATGTAATGCTGTGTTCAAACTTATTCGGCGACATCGTTTCTGACGAATGTGCCATGATGACAGGCTCTATGGGCTTATTGGCTTCTGCTAGTATGAATGAAGATGGCTTTGGTTTATACGAGCCAGCGGGTGGTTCTGCACCTGACATTGCAGGTTTAGGTATTGCCAACCCAATTGCACAAGTGCTTTCTGCCGCCATGATGTTGCGTTTCAGTATGAACCTAACTGATGCTGCCGACGCTATCGAAAAAGCGGTTATTGCCACATTAGAAGCGGGGGTTCTTACAGGCGAACTCCTTCCTGATGATAAGCGAGAGAACGCATCTACCACCTCACAAGTAGGTGATGAAATAGTAAAACAATTAATGGCGCAGGAGTAATTAACACCATGGCCAAGACCTTATACGACAAAGTGTGGCAAGCACATATTATCGATCAATTGGGCGAAGACAGCTTAATTTATATCGATCGCCACCTTATACACGAAGTAACTTCGCCTCAGGCTTTTGCTGGCTTAAATGAAAAAGGCCGTAAAGTACGTTGTCCTGAGCGCACAGTAGGCACGATGGATCACAGTATTTCTACTCGCTCGTTGGCGATAGATGCATGCGGCCCGCAAAATGCGCTTCAACTTCACACCCTTGCGAATAACTGTGAACAACACGGTATCCAGCTGTACCCTGTTGGCCACCAAAAGCAAGGTATTGTGCATGTTATGGGCCCTGAACTAGGCCTAATTCAACCGGGCATGACAGTAGTATGTGGCGACTCACACACTGCCACTCATGGCGCATTTGGTGCCCTAGCATTTGGTATTGGTACGTCTCAAGTAGAGCACGTATTAGCCACCCAAACCCTTAAGCAAAGCCGTGCGAAAAGCATGCTTATTAAGGTAAATGGTACGCTTCCTGTTGGTATTACTGCGAAAGACATTATTCTTGCCATCATTGGTAGAATTGGTCACGCAGGCGCAACGGGGCACGTTATTGAATACGCGGGTGAAGCTATTTCTGGTTTAACCATGGAAGAGCGCATGACCGTGTGTAACATGAGCATTGAAGCCGGTGCTAAAGCAGGCTTAATTGCACCAGATGACACTACTTTTGAATACCTTAAAGGCCGTGAATATGCGCCGAAGGGCCAAGACTGGGAAGACGCAGTAGCCTATTGGAAAACCCTTTACACTGAAGAAGGCGCAAGCTTTGACACAGTAGTAGAGCTTGAAGCGGCTGACATTGCACCTCAGGTTACTTGGGGCACAAACCCAGGCCAAGTTATTGGTGTTGATGCACCCGTGCCGGGCCCAGATGACTTCTCTGATCCTATCGAAAAAGAAAGCGCTAAAAAAGCCTTGGGCTATATGGGATTATCAGCAGGCGACAAGCTTGCCGATGTTGCCGTAAACCATGTGTTTATCGGTTCTTGTACTAATGGTCGTATTGAAGATTTACGTGCAGCTGCCCATATTGCTAAAAACGGCAAAGTGGTCGATTCGGTTACCGCCATTGTGGTTCCGGGTTCAGGTCATGTGAAAAAACAAGCGGAAGCTGAAGGGTTAGATAAAATTTTTACCGATGCTGGCTTTGAGTGGCGCTTGCCGGGCTGCTCTATGTGCTTAGGTATGAACGACGATAAACTGGTGGCTGGCGATCGCTGCGCATCAACCAGTAATCGAAACTTTGAAGGCCGCCAAGGCCGTGGTGCACGCACCCACTTGGTTAGCCCAGCGATGGCAGCTGCCGCCGCTATTACGGGCCGTTTCGCCGACGTTAGAGATTTTCAGGAGTAAATAATGTCTGATACAACACAAGGTTTTACCGCGCATACAGGTACAGCGGTACCGCTAGACCAAGCTAACGTAGATACCGACCAAATTATTCCTAAGCAGTTTCTAACTGGTGTAACCCGTGCGGGCTATGGAAAGCACTTGTTCCACGATTGGCGTTATTTGGATTTAGAAGAAAAAGTACCTAACCCTGAGTTCTCATTGAACAAACCTGAGTTTGCCGGTGCAAGTATTCTACTTACCAGAGAAAACTTCGGTTGTGGTTCTAGCCGTGAACATGCGCCATGGTCGCTGAACGATTTTGGTTTTAAGACCATTATTGCCACCAGCTATGCTGATATATTTTACGGCAACTGCATTAACAACCAATTGTTGCCAGTTGCGCTTGCCAGCAGTGAAATGGACGCGCTATTTGCAGCAGTAGAAGCCAATCCAGCGCTAGAAATTACGGTTAACTTACCAGAGCAAACTGTAACTTTTGGTGAGAATAGCTTTAGCTTCGACATTGCGGATCACCATAAAACTAACTTGCTAAAAGGGTTAGATGCAATTGGCCAAACGCTTGAGCTTACCGACAAAATCTCGGCTTACGAAGCTAAGCAACCTGCTTGGATTTAAATACTGGCTGTAAAATACTCACTCTTAAACGTAAAGTTTAAACTTTAGTATCGTTCAGTGGAATTTTGCGCCGTAGTGATGGCGAAGTACTCGTACTTCGCCTAACTTTAGTAAGTAATTAACATCGCTCAAAAAATTGAATGGAGTCTTTATGCTGAAAGCAGTACCTATTGATGATCTCAAACCAGGGATGTACATCAACCAAGTACTTAAACAAACTGGCAGCTTACGGATGCGTTCAAAGGGCCTTATAAAACATCAAACGGTCATCAACACCTTAAAATCTCGCGGGATACAGATTGTTCAAGTAGACTTCGAGAAGTCTGTTATTCACGAACCAGCAACCGACTCAGCTCCCCTTCCCACTTCAGAAACAATCGTTCAAGCGTCTACTAACGTAAAAGAAGAGCAGTCGCCAGCCCCAAATAGCCTTACAAGAAACGCAATGAAAGAAGCTAATGGGCTTTACTTTGATGCGATAAATATACAAAACGGTTTTTTATCTGCACTTAATCGTGGTGCGGTAAACGACTTAAAATTAGTGAAAGAACTAGCTCAGAGCCTTATCGATAGTATATTTGATAACAAGGACGCCCTGTCCTGCTTAACCCTGATAAAAAACAATAACGCTTACCTGCTAGAACACTCTATCAACTGTAGTATTTTAATGGGCATGTTTACCCAGTTTCTTGGCTATGACAGAGGAACCATAGACCAAGCGAGTCTAGGGGCATTGTTAATGGACGTTGGCATGTCGTCGTTACCTATGGATGTTCACAACAGTGTTCAAGACTTGTCAGCGGCAGATTGGGAAGTGATGAAAACCCATGTTGATATTGGTGTTGAGCTTGTGGAGCAGTGCGGTGATATTTCGGATTTAGTGTTATCGATTATTGCGCAACATCACGAACGCATAGACGGCAGTGGCTACCCTAAAGCACTCAAAGACATGGAAATTTCAGAATTTGCGCGCATTGCAGGTATTATTGATACCTACGATGCTATGGTGTCCAATCGTCCCCACAAAGAAAGTATTAGCCCCACCCAGGCCCTCAAACGATTAACGGAAGATAAGAGCCTCGATCAAGCCTTGGTTAGCCAATTTGTCACATGCATGGGAGTGCACCCTGTAGGCTCAATTGTTAGGCTAAAAAGTGGGAAACTTGCCATTGTCAGCCAACAAAACCCACTTAGTACAATGAGTCCCATTGTAATGACATTTTATAGCGTTCCATCCCAGCAATATGATGATATTACTCGGTTAGATTTAAGTGATAATGACGATGAAATTGTTTCGGGCGTGCGGCCCGATGATTTCAACGTGAACTTGTCGAATTTCTTTCAAGACGTATTGGTAAATCAAGCGCCAGACTAATGAGCACCCTGACTATAAGCCAAGGGTATTAACATTCACTTCAATACCCATTACCTAGCGCCTTTACTACCAGTCAGTAAGCGCCGCCATGGTGAAGAGTTCTTCTTCAAAACCTAGCACCACTTGCTGCGCTTCAATATTGACAATTTGCACTTTATCGTCAATCCAATCACCCTCACTCATTTGTATGCCATTCACTCGCACCCAACGATCGTCTGGTCGTGAAGCGTACATATGCGCACTGAAATTCATAGAGGGCAACCGCGTTAATAGCCGTACAGGCAACTGATCAACACGCTGAATATTATCTCGTACCGTCACTTTCGTTTCCGGCTCAAAATCATTGTTCTCAGCTTGAGTATCAAGCGCTGCCACCGCTTGATTAAAACGCGCTAACAGTTCTGGCGATACTTCAATCTTGTTGTCATCTTGGTTACCTTGAGAATTAAGCACCCGCCCTTCTTCCTCAGCCGCGGCTAAGTCGAGGGTATCATCAGCGTCATTTTGATTTCCCGACCGCGTCTGATTTTCCGTCCGTGATGGGTTTTCCGTCCGTGCTTGGCTTGGCACTGACTGCGAATTTGGGTTGGTATTAGCGGCTTGCGCTATGCGATCTGAACCATCTTCTTGCGAAGCGATATTTTCAGAAGGTGAATTATCGCTAGTCGTTGATACTTGTTCAGATGCATTGGGCACCATTAGTGGCGTAGTTTCAGGCGCTGTAGTTTGTTCAGCCCCTTGTTCGCTGCCTTGAGAGTTCACTTGCGCAGGTAACTGTGAAGGGGCTTGTGCAAGCGCTTGGGAGCCTTGCTCCGAGATGCCAATGGTGTTTGGAGCTTCAGGTCGAATAGATTCCACAACCGACGCAGTAACGGTAGGCCACCACTCCCCTCGCGTGGCAATCAGAAACCCTAAGCATAAACCACCTGCAACAATCGCTGAGTAAGTCGCCAGCTCTTTACCATATACCTTCCACATGGAAGGCAGCCCTTGCACGGTAGGCAAAAACAAACTGCGATTAAATTGGTCAGATAGCGTTTTGTCGAACTTTGCGCTGGTATCGTGCTGGCCACGTAATAGCGCTTGGGTTTGCGTTCGATGTCCAACGCCAGCTGTAGCTGCAGGCGCAATCTCTACGGTTTGATCGGGATCTATTTCTATTTCCTGAACCCCCATTTCTGCTAAGCCTTCCACCATAGCATCACTGGAGACCAAGCCGGATTTTCGAATTTTAACTGGGCCATTCTGTTGCGTAATTCTAACAATCACCATGCCGGGCTTTAGGTCACTAATACTAAGAATGTTAGACATATAAACTCCCTAGGCCATAGCCACAAAACACAGCCACTACAAATGCGCTAGCAAGCCACCATTTACGGTTACCCTGTATACGCTGGCTGACCACATCTTCACCAAGAATTTGCTGTGCCGCAGCAAGGAAAATAGGCTTTTGCACTACGGCATGTTGTTTGGTGAAAGAAAGCGTTAATGCTCTATCGCAAAGCAAGTTTATAACTCTTGGAATACCACCGGTTATTTGATGCACTGCCCGCAAAGTAGATTTGCTAAAAATACTCACATCACCGTGAGCCACACTAAGCCTATGCGCTATGTAAGCACTAACTTCCGGGGCGGTAAGGGGCAGTAAATGATACCGGGCAGTAATACGCTGCGCGAGCTGTCTCAGCTCGTTACGCTTCAATAGTTGCTGTAATTCAGGCTGACCAATTAATACCACTTTTAGTAGTTTTTCGCGGTTGGTTTCTAGATTCGTGAGTAACCGCAACTGCTCCAACACTTCTGGCAATAAATGTTGCGCTTCATCAACCATCAACACGGTATTCATGCCCTGTTGGTGATTTTCTGCCAATTTAGATAAAATCAAATCGGTGAAGTATTTTAAGCTGGCTTTCTCTTCTTGGTACGGTAAACCAAGTTCATCGCATACCGTGGCGAGCAACTCCAGCGCAGAAAGCGTTGGGTTTAGTATCATTGCTACTTGGGTGTTATCTGGCAATTGTTGCAATAACTTACGAGAAACCGTGGTTTTCCCTGTACCTACCTCGCCGGTAAGCATAACAAAACCGCCACTTTCACTTAGCCCAAAAGTAAGGTGAGCTAGCGCCTCTTTGTGCCGCGGGCTCATATAGAGGTAATCGGGGTTTGGTGCGATTGAAAACGGATTATCGCTTAACCCAAAGTAATTCAAATACATGGTATTCGCTGTTGAAGTTGAAAACGCGATTTAAACTACCAGAGCGTGAACAGAAGTCAAAGTGTGCTTATACGATCTGCTTCTGTAATAATAACTATTGGCTGAGTTAAATTTTAAAATAGAGGTTACATGCAGGTTTATTTAGTTGGCGGCGCGGTACGCGACACCCTTTTGGGAAGAACCGTTACCGAACGTGATTATGTTGTGGTAGGAGCAACACCAGCGCAAATGCTAGCTAAAGGCTTTACGCAAGTCGGTAAAGACTTTCCTGTATTTTTACACCCCAAAACCTCAGAAGAATACGCACTTGCCCGTACCGAACGTAAAATGGGCAGCGGTTATACAGGCTTTGAGTGCGATGCTTCTACGTCGGTCACGTTAGAAGAGGATTTAAAACGCCGCGACTTAACGGTAAATGCCATTGCCCGAGATCAAGACGGCGAACTTATCGATCCCTATCATGGGCAAAAAGACTTACAGCAAAAAATACTTCGTCATGTTTCTGAAGCGTTCAGTGAAGACCCTCTGCGGGTATTTCGCGTTGCCCGTTTCGCCACCCGCTATGCCTACTTAGGATTCACCATTGCTGAAGAAACCCTAAGCCTGATGACCGACATGGCCAAGTCTGGTGAATTAACTAGCCTAAGTGCAGAGAGAGTATGGCAAGAAACCAAGCGAAGTTTACTTGAAGCCACGCCCGAGGTATTTTTCAAAACTTTAAAAGCGTGCAACGGCTTAGACGACTGGTTTGCAGAACTTAGTCAGTCTGAAAGCGCTTTTAACACTGCCATTCAAACGCTCAAACAAATTCAAAGGCAAACGCACTCTCAACCACAAGAACAAGACGCCAGTCCGTCTGCGCCAATAGAAGTTCGTTTTGCAGCGCTTTGTTCAGGCTTATCACTCAATGACGTTCAGCAGATGTGTAAACGATTAAAAGTGCAAAATACGGTAAGCGACATTGCTGAAATGGTAAGCGCGCATAAAACATCACTTCTTAATTGCGACAAACTAGACGCCGACACGCTGTTAACAGTGTTTAATAAAACCGATGCATGGCGACGACCTGAGCGCTTTAGGCTTTTCCTTAATGCCCTGCAACCAATTGCAATGCAACCCTCTGATTTAGCGCAGGCCGGCGCTATGAGTTCATTACATTGGCCAGAGCGCGAAGCGTTGATAACTCAAGCCTTAGTGGCAGCCAATGCCGTGGATGTTCAGCACATTATTGCTCAAGGATTTAAAGGCCCAGAAATTCGTGAAGCCCTGAACAACGCTAAATTGGAAAAAATAAGCGC
This sequence comes from Alteromonas sp. K632G, assembly GCF_017653625.1. Taxonomy (NCBI): domain Bacteria; kingdom Pseudomonadati; phylum Pseudomonadota; class Gammaproteobacteria; order Alteromonadales; family Alteromonadaceae; genus Alteromonas; species Alteromonas sp. K632G. The sequence goes on along the minus strand of NZ_JAGGDM010000001.1, from coordinate 15,273 downwards.
ACTACTTTGATAAGGCGCACTGGCAAGTGCGTTTTAAAAATGAGCTTTTATAAAGAGCTCACACAAAACACGTCGGTAAATTACCTATTACGTGTTTTTTTTCTACGTTTTGTACCATAAATGCTACAATACGCCCCATTCAATATGAGCGTTTTATACTATGACTTTCGAAGATCTCGAATTAGACGAAGAACTCTGCCACGCGGTGGCGGATATGGGCTACGAGAGCCCCACCAGCGTACAATCTTTGGTTATCCCTCATGCAATGGACGGGCGCGACATTTTAGCGTCTGCGCCTACTGGCACGGGTAAAACCGCTGCGTTCTTGTTACCGGTTTGTCAGTTTTTACTCGACTACCCGCGTAAACAACCCGGTTCAACCCGTATTCTTATTCTTACCCCTACCCGCGAACTCGCGCTGCAGGTGTATGAACAAGCCGTAGAGTTAACCAAGCACACTGACATTGTTAGCGGTGTGATCACCGGTGGCATTAACTACGGTACCGACAGAGAAACCCTTAGCCAAAGCATCGATATTTTGGTGGCGACTCCAGGGCGTCTATTCGAGCATATTCAAAATGAAATGGCCGATTGTCGAGACATCGAGTGCCTTATTCTTGATGAAGCCGATCGCATGCTAGACATGGGTTTCCGCACTATTGTGAACCAGATTGCGAGTGAAGCACGCTGGCGCAAACAGAACATGCTATTTTCTGCCACATTGGAAGGCGGCGGTGTAAGTCAGTTTGCCAAAGACATTCTGCAAAATCCTGAAGTGATTGAAGCCTTTCCATCACGCAAAGAAAAGAACAAAATTCACCAGTGGTATCACTTAGCTGATGACTTAAACCATAAAAAGGCATTGCTCGTTCATATATTAAAAGAACAAGCGACTACCACGGTTGTATTCGTTAAAACCCGCGAACGCCTGCAAATGCTTAAAGACTATTTAGCATCGCAAGATATTATGGTGTGCTGGTTACAAGGCGAAATGCCACAAGATAAACGTATGGCTGCCTTAACGCGCTTTAAAAGTGGCGAAGTGCCGGTACTCTTAGCTACCGACGTAGCCGCGCGAGGCATTGATGTACCTGAAGTTAGCCATGTTATTAACTTCGATATGCCACGTAAAGCCGACGTTTATGTTCACCGAATTGGACGTACCGGCCGTGCTGGCGCCAAAGGCACTGCGATATCTTTGATAGAAGCCCACGACTTTGAATTTATCACCAAAGCAGCGCGCTACACCGAAGAACCAATCAAAGCCCGGGTTATCGCTGAACTTCGTCCGCAAAATAAAGCCCCCAAAATTGGCCCAAGAAAGAAAAAGCTAACGGCGAAAGACAAAGCAAAAGCCAAGTCCAAAGCGAAACCAAAAATTAAGAATCGCACGAAGAAGCGCTAACGCGATAACCTGACGCGGGGATAAGTGATGCGGCCATTTGCGTGCTAGTTGATGACGAGGTTGGCGATGGCACGGTTAGCGATGGCACGGTTAGCGCGGCCAATCAGGTGTATTGGCTGCGCAAGCTTTCTCCCAATTCAGGGCAATCTGCGAAACCGGCAGGTATAAACCACCTTTAGCCATTCAAAGTTTTTTAAAAACGGTGCCTTATTAAGTTGCTCTTAATCTGCTACACAAGCTATTAAATAAATCGCGATTAAAACTGCAATATTAGCGACACAGGCTAGCAAGTAGGAGAACTAACTGCACAGTAACCCCTCTGCCGCATGGATGCGGCCTACATGCAAAAGAAGGGCGTACAGGGATGTATTCACCGCGTGGTTACGGGGTAGTTAGGTCTCCTGCTTAGCTTAGCCAGCGCCAGCTAAAACTGAATTAAATTTGTTAAGGTATTTTTATGACTTTTCCTCAAAAGATAGTGCTTGCGTCTGGTAATCAGGGCAAGGTGCGTGAATTCACCAGCTTGTTTGCTGAGTACGGTGTAGATGTCATCGCGCAAAAAGAATTGGGCGTGGAAGACGTGCCTGAAACGGGCACTACCTTTGTTGAGAACGCCATTATTAAAGCGCGACATGCTGCCAAGGTTACAGGTTTACCCGCTATTGCTGACGATTCGGGCTTAGTGGTCGACGCCCTGGGTGGCGCGCCAGGTATTTATTCAGCCCGTTTTGCTGGAGTTAATGCTACCGACAGCGACAATATCGACAAGCTTTTAAGTGAGTTAGCAGGTTCTGATAACCGCAAAGCCCACTTCTTTTGCACACTGGTATTCATGCGTCACGCAGGTGACCCTGTCCCACTCGTTAGCCAAGGTAAGTGGGAAGGTGAAATTCTTAAATCTCGTGAAGGCGATGGCGGCTTTGGTTACGATCCTGTTTTCAATGTGCCATCTCACAACTGCACAGCCGCACAGTTAGATAAAGCTGAAAAGAACCGTATTAGTCACCGCGGAAACGCACTGGCTATACTATTAGAAACGATGAGAAACACCTTTGCGTAATCCTCCACTAAGTTTGTATGTGCATATTCCTTGGTGCGTACAAAAATGCCCATATTGCGATTTTAATTCACACGGCTTAAAGTCGGCATTGCCCGAAAAAGAGTATGTCGCTCATCTGCTTGATGACTTAGCCATAGATGCTAAGCGCATAGGCGATAGGACCGTTGAAACTATTTTCATAGGCGGTGGCACACCTAGCTTATTTTCAGCCGAGGCGATTAGCGACCTAGTTAAAGGCATTCGCGAGCGCGTGAACTTGGCAGATAATGCCGAAATCACTATGGAAGCCAACCCTGGCACGGTGGAAAGTGGCCGTTTCGCTGGCTTCTATCAAGCGGGTATCAACCGCATTTCAGTAGGTATACAAAGCTTTCAGCCAGCCCACTTAAAGGTACTTGGCCGCATTCATGACGATACCCAAGCCATAGAAGCGATTAATCAGGCACACAGCGCTGGGCTACCTACATTTAACCTTGATTTAATGCACGGCTTGCCTGAGCAAAGTGTTGAAAATGCCATGTCTGATGTAGACAAAGCACTGGCGTTGTCACCCTATCATTTGTCGTGGTATCAGCTAACGATTGAACCCAATACACCTTTTTATTCACGTCCCCCTGAGTTACCCGATGATGATATTTTATGGGACATTCAAGAACAGGGGCATGCCCGTTTAAAAGCTGCTGGGTACGAGCAATATGAGATTTCTGCTTACGCAAAAGCGGGGCATCAGTGCCAGCATAACCTTAACTACTGGCGCTTTGGGGATTACTTAGGAATAGGCTGCGGTGCACACGGAAAAATTACAGATATCCCCACGGGCACGATTACGCGCACGGTTAAAATTAAGCACCCTCGTGGCTATATGGAAATAAGCCGTCCTTATTTAGATACTGAAACTCAAGTACCTGCTGAAGACTTACCTTTTGAATTCTTCATGAACCGCTTTAGATTGGTAGAGCCCTGCCCTATCGAGGATTACCCTGCATTAACCGGTGTTGAATTAACGAAAGAATATCAAGATGCATTGGATGATGCACAGGCAAAAGGACTGCTGGATATCACCGATACCCATTGGCAGGTCACCGCCAAAGGCAGACGTTACCTGAATACTTTGCTGTCTTGCTTCGTATAGGTGGTATTGAGATTGGTTGGCTTGAATTATCAGAGATTAGTGCAAAGCTAGCTACTACTCAGTCTCTTCTGGAGAATGGGAAGTAATCAGATTATACGGTTGCAGTGCAGGAATTGAAGTGCGAAGCTTTTCTTCAGCAACATCTAATCGTTTTAGCTTGTTACAAATCCACTCTGCTTTATTTCGTAGGCTGGTCGCTTTGCTGTTCATATCTCTTTCAAGCTGTTCGCCTACCGTGCCTAACTGACGGGTAATTTCAGCCACTTTCTCGCTGTTCACTTCATCACTATTGGTATTGATCCCGCTAATCGCCGACAAAATACCACCTACCGAGGTGGAAATAGCCTCTTCCAATTGGGCTTCAATTTCACTATCAACAAAATCATCCACACTTTCTAACGATCCTGGGCCAATGAAATAGTGATTGCTTGCGTGCCTAAACTTATCTTTAACTCTTACCTTCACTCGCTTCATGGCGCTATTTAAGCGCTCGTAGCTATCGTGGTCGCTTCCTACTAAACCCAAGTAAACACTTTCAATAGTATCTACTGCCAGGTCGACACCCTCGGTAGCCAACACTATCATTTTGGGCACCACATAATGTAGGCCATGCGCATACTCTCCTAACCACTCGCTTTGCTCAGCGGTAAGGGTTTGCCAACGACCATCGATAAAAAGTTGAGTTTGATCGTTAATTTGCACCCGCGTGCGAGACTTTTCCATAACGCGAAGTTGAGTGTCGTTAACCGCTAAGCCATACGCAAAATCAATGTTGCACGAGATTTCTGCCGAGGCTGGTTTAATCCATCCAGCAAATAGCACTGTGCTTACAATACCTAGTAAAAGGCGTTCAAAATATTTCATGGGAGTATTGTGGCTAGCTTACACGCAAATAGGAAGGCGACATGAGTCTAAACTGCGAAAAATCAGGGTGAAGTATCAAGGTCAACATGGATGCCTGCTAGCAATAAGAAAAGCGCGCATTATAAGTGCGCGCTTTCATATTTCCTACCATACAACCTTAGCATTAGCCTAAAGTATAAATTGAAGATTGGCGCATATTCGCTAATCGTTTGTGTACGTTCGCACCAATCTTACGTAAATAAAGCGATCTTTCTCTTTAATTGAATGGCTCGCATTGAAGAAAGCCACTACCCACGCCCTATCGGGGTCATCAACCGAAGGGGTAGATGTCCAAAAGTCATCTGGCGGCGTTTCTGGGAACATGGTGCTATTTACAGCGGGGCGTACACAGTCACGCTCAACAATGGTGGCAAGTTCCTTAACATTAGGAAGTCGCCAACCTAATAAGTCTTCATCACTGGCCGCTTGCGCTAACTTCAATGCTTGCTGCCATGTGTACTTCACAGCTTCGCCATCACAGGTAGACCCATCCCATGTTTGCCCTTCTGCACACCGCTCCCACACCAAGTCGGTAGGCTCATGCAACACCGTACTACTGGTAATAGTGGTAAAGTCTTCATCAGGTGTGGTTTCAAGCCCATCGGACAAACAGGTTTGTGCCGAAAGAGTCGTAGAAATTAACATCAATGATGCTGCTATCGGTGCTAATAAAGGTGCAAATGTTTTCATGATTATCTCCCCGCTCTTACTAAGCGTACTTTTGCCGCCGAGGATTTATTTAAGAAATTATCTACCCCAGAATCGAAATCCAGCGCCCATGCATTTTGTGCATCGTCGCTGTTTACACCGTCGGCGCTTGGTACAGAAGTCCAGTACCACACTGGGTTTGCTGAAAGTACGCCAGTATACGGAAAGTAGTCTTCATCAATGGTCATACTATCAGAGATACCTAAATGCATGAGCGAGAAAAGCTCTTGATGGGTGGGCATACGCCAATCGTAAAAACCGCATAATCCTTGAGCGTTTAGCGCTGTCACATAAGCTTGTGTGTTGCAGTTGGTCAGTGAACAAACCGTATCTCTGCCGCTTAAATCACCTTCATAGCCGCCATTAACATCGTCGCTATACCATGAATAAGTGTAGTCTTTATCTTGCAGTGTACCGTCGTCGGTTTTAACTTCCCACACTAAGCCCGTTACGTTGTCGCGTACGCATGACCACGTATCTGCACTGGCATCCTGTTCATCACCATTGGCATTTAAGCGGGTATAATCGAAGCCCGCTTTACCACGTCCGGCTTTCTCAATTAATCCATTTTGTTCAACAATATCAGCGCCTCGTTGACCATCTTGACCCGGCCACTCGTTTTGTTGCGCTTCAGTCAGCGCATTATCAGTTGCTTGCTGCAACACGCCAGTATCATTCATTAAAGGAGTCGGCATGGGGCGTACACCCACATTAATTGTATCTTCTACTTGATTACCGTTGGCATCGGTCACGGTTAATGTGTAAGCCACTACAGTATATTCAGTTACCGCAGGCGCGATAGCAAACGTCGATAAGTCATCTTCATCATCGATTGCTTGTATGTCTACGTTTTGGCTTAAGGTAGCTGCATCTGCCGCATTAGCAGGTAAGGTTATTGAAGAGACGTTATTGCTGCGCTCCCAATCGTAGGTCAGGGGTAATGCGCTTGGAATACTGGTGCTGGCATCGCCATCTAGTACAATCGTTTCACCGCTGAATACGCCTTGTGAGGAACCTGCGTCAACGACGGGAAGCGTATCTGACTCCGACTGAACAAAAATAGTCACAGATTCTGTGTCGGTGGTGCCTTCACTGTCGGTTACAGTTAGTTCGAAACTCAAGGTCTGCGCATCATTTGCAATAGGCGTCACTATGGTAAGAGTTGATAAATTGGTTTCTTCCCCCGTAATAACGTTAGTACCATCGGTTTGCGTCCAGCTGTAATCAGAGATGGACGCGCTCTCGTCTGTAGCGTCGTCATCGGTACTGCTACTGCCATCAAAAATAACTTCTACGCCGCCAGGGAAATTATTTGCGTCTAAACCATCCCACTCGGGCACATCAATAATTGCTTCTGGAGCAATATTAATCGGCACCACGGTTATAATGGTCAAGTCACTGGCTTCGTTGCCCCCCGTGTCGTTAACCGTTACGGTAATAGTATATTCAGTGGCACTTGATACGCTTGGTGCTTCAAAACTAGCAGCAGAATCGCTAGTGTCTTCGTTGGTGATAGTCAGTGAAGGCGATGCCGACCAGCGATAAGTATATTCTTCATTCCCACCACTCACTACCGCACTCAAGGAATAACTTGCGCCCTCGGTCACCGTTGCATCGTCACCGGCGTTAATCACTAAGTCACTGTTACTAGAGCCACTACCGCCATCTGAATCACCGCCTCCGCCACCACACGCAGCTAACGCAAACACCGTAGCGACTAAAATGAAATGCTTTGTGGAAGAGACAGCGTTTGCTTTCGCCTCTAATGGCAATAGTTGGGGTGAGAATAGAAACTGGAAAAACGTTCGCATAGTGACTCCGGCAACACGTGCAACTGTGGCCACGTGTTGATTAGCTCGAATAAAAAATGGGGGTGGTTCGCAAGTACTTGTGGCGATAAAAGTAAATATTAGCGGGCGAGCTGATTACGCTCTTGTGCTTCCGTCATATGCACTTGTATGGCTTCAAGTTGCATTTTACCCACCGCAACATCTGTCATGTCGTAAATCATCATACTGATGTATTCAACGTTTCCTGTAGCCGATATTAATGGCGACAGTGTGATGTTTTGATACATAAATGACTCACTACCTGTAATCGGCCGGTAGTTAGGAAACTTAAATAAATAAGGGCGCTGTTCCCAGGTCATAAAGGCTCTGGTTTTTAGATCAAATACCGGTTTAGACTTTTGCGTAAACCAGTCTTCTTTAATGGTAGGGAATAAGTCAAAAAGCGATTTATCACGAACATCACTAGGCAGCATGCCACTATGACTTTCCATGAAGCCGTTCCAGACTTGAATTTTAAACTGTCGATTTAGCACAACAATGCCTACATCAACCGTTTGAAGCATGTCCATCATCCAATGGAATTCGAGTATATCATCCAATTGTTGGCTCATTAGAAGTCCTCCAACAGGTGGGCAAGTTTCGAATTCATCATTTTCATCGACTCTTCGGTAAACAACAAAATCAAATCACATTGAACATTGTAACCTTCTAAGCCATAGCTTAGCTCGATGGCGAGGGTTCGTTTCCATCTAATCTGATTCATACTGATAATTTCAGTAATAGCTCGGTGCTGCCCTAAAACAATGGGATGACCTTGGCTGAAGTTAACATCCATTTGCACTGCTAGGCCAGTAAGGCAAGTACCGATAAGAATACTGGCCGCATCCATTAATAGTTCTAGCTGTAGCTGATCATCCACTTCGCCCTCAACGTTGAGAATTTTTGCCACATCTTCAAAGCTCGAGTCACTTAAAATACAAATGGCCTCACCACTGATGCCCGGCCCTAGAAAGCCCTGACACACAGCAGTAACTTGCTCATGACTTTCAATATCTGAAAGCATCATATGTAATTCAGAGACTTCAATAAGGTTTACATTAGGAATAGGAAGTCGAACGAAGACGTTCATAATACGGGCTAAGTGATCACCGGCTTGCCCCATGGCGATATTCGTTATTTCTTGGTAACAGTCACGAATATCAGGATCTAACGGCGCAGCCTCAACAACGGGCTCTGGCTCGCTGTGCAATATGTCAAATTTATCGAGCACTTCAGCAAGGGTTTGAGGTGAGACCGGCTTACGAATAAAATCCAATGCCCCCAAGGCCGTTACTCTATCGTAAGCTTCAGGTTGAATATCACCTGAAATGACAATGACCTTAGTCGACAAGCCTTCCGCTTTAATTGCCTCTAACGTGCCATAACCATCGAGTATGGGCATGTTCAAATCAAGTAGCAGTAAGTCGCCTTTCCCTTCTTTGAGTGCAACGAGTGCTTCCTGCCCATTCTTTGCAAAATGCACGGCAATTTCCCAGTCCTGAGGCAAACATTTGGCAACTTGTTTTCGAGCGACTAACGAGTCGTCACAGACGAGTACAGAAAACATTGAATAATCTTACCACCTAGCTTTTTGATAATAGTGAAAATTACAATGCGTTGTAATCAACACTGTATCGGCGTTAATACTTCGAACTGAAGCGATAAATTTTGACGGTTCATATATTGACGTGACACGTCGAAACTAACAATAGCACTTTCGAATGAAATGCTTTTTATCCATTGTAGTCAAAATTAAAGAGATGGTGAGAGAAAACTAAATATTAATGGCAAAATAATAGCGGTAAATATGCCATTTACGCACAAACCTAGTGTTGCCATGGCTGCCACTTCATCGCCCATGTGGAGCGATTTTGCGGTTCCTACTGCATGGGCAACCGTGCCTAGCGCAACGCCTTGAGATTGCGTATCGGTTACCTTAAAAATACGAAAAACACTCGTAGCGGCAATGGCGCCTACTACACCGGTTGTAATGACAAACACAGCGGCAAGAGCAGGAATTCCACCTATTTGAGCCGATGCTTCCATGGCGAGGGGCGTGGTAATAGATTTGGCTAACATAGTGAGTTGAAGACTAACTGGCGAGTTAAACGCCCACAGTGCAGCCCAAGCTAAAATAGGCGCTACAATACCGCCAGCCACTATACTTAACAGCAAGGGTAAACCATAGTGACGCAAGCGTTGCCATTGTCGATAAATAGGCAGTGCCAACGCAACGGTGACAGGGCCTAACAACCAATGCAACAAACCAGCAGATTGCTGATAATGGGTCATAGCAGTATTGGACAAATACACGAGCACTCCCACACTTAGCGCCGTAAAAATAAGTGGGTGAGAAATCGGGTAACGGTAATATTTTCGGTTTATGGTTAACCCAATCCAATAAAATAGTAGCGTAATTGCAAGCCACGCCACACCCGAAAGCGTAGCGGCATGTCTAATAGCTTCAATCATTGTCACTTCCCTTTCTCACCATTTTTTTCACTACCTTTTGCTCGGTGACTTGTTCGGCTGTATCTTTTTTAGCAGGTACTTGCGAAAGGTGTGCATGGCGTGAGGAAAGTAGTTTTTCTGCTATTTTAGCGCTAATACCTAAACTTATGCAGGTAGTGATAATTATCGCGATACCTATGGCCCACCCATTTTCTGCTATTTCCTTCCAATATGCGCTAACGCCAAGAACAGCAGGTACAAACAATACCGACATATGACTGAGTAAAGGAGAGGCGGCACGTGCCACAAGAGGTTCGGCCTTAGGAGCGATAAAAAGCACCGCTAAAAGAATGAGCAAGCCAGTAAGCGCACCAGGCAGGGGTAAACCTGTTGAAGAAGACAGCCACGTACCAAGGTAATAACATCCAAGTACTAATATCGCGCCGGTTATCCATTGTCGTAGTTCAACCATTACACTTCTTGTTCTCCTGAAAACCCAGTAAGTGAGTAGACAAAGCACTTACTTCTTAGCGAAAACAGTCTATCGGCTGAACGAATATGACGCTAGTAAGACATTGGTCTTTTTCGACGTTTTTCTTTCCAAGCCTTATGGAGAAGGAAATAGAGAGAAGGAAATAGAATATAGGCAGATTATGTGCAAAGGGCTCAAGCTTAGAAGGCTGGTACTTAAAAGGCTGGTACTTAAAAGTTTAGAGCGTAAAGGAATGACGCATGAACTTGATAGTTTAATCCCCTTTTTAAATAAAAAAGAGCTACTGAAAATCAGTAGCTCCAAATCCAGGGATTTAAAATTCAATCATAAAGTCTGATTTAGTTGCCGTTAACGTTTCGCCGTTAAGACTGATTTATCAGCTTTTACTTTGCGAGCAAGATAGTCGCCTGTTGACGTCGCGTTGTGTGACTGAGCGAAAGACAGCATATCTTCGCCGTTACACACTAATCCTCTGTGCAAATTTTTATAACTGATACGACTGCGTTTTACTGCTTTATGCAATGCTAAGCGATTATCTTCTTTTATCGCTTCGCAAACTGCTACAAGGTCTTGTTCAGTGCTTTCAGGATACCCATTTGCATTGGCTAGACTTGCAGACAACGCAAGAGTGATTCCAAAACCAAACAAAGCGGGTAATCTAACGTGGCGTGACATATCCATATCAAGTTCCTCAAATGAGAGTAGTTAAATGATGCGTCGACAACTACTTTTGTCTTCGCGTGCATAAACTAGTGAAAAAATATGACATTCGCGCTATAAAAAGGTTAAAACTCTGTTACGTGAGACCAAGCGATAAACGGCCGATAGAAGCCGATAATTAACCATACTAAAACGCTTACTGGTCGCAGGTTACACACACTTTGATACAAATCACTCAGTCATTAGACAAGGAGGTAATCATGTTAGAACAGCAAAAATACCATCATATTAGAGAACAAATGCGTCCAGGCGATATTATCGCTTTTGGCGGAAACAGCCTTTTCTCTCGATGGACAAAATTAACCACCCGCTCAGCCGTAACTCACATTGCTATTGTTATGCAAACCAAAATGCGTGACGAAGCGTCGGGTCGGTACTTTAATCAAGTTATGGAAGCCACCGTTTATGACGGTAAAAAAGGCGTGATGACTAACCGCTTAAGTGAACGGGTGCATACCTACGACGGCGACATGTGGTGGCTACCATTAGGTGAATCTGCTCGCGATATGTTCGAGCAAAACAAACATGAATTTTTTAATTTCATGTTTGACCAGGAAGGCAAGGCCTATGACGTACTACAACTTTTTGGTTCCGCTGTAGACGCGTTAGATAGCCACCCTATTTTAGGAAGCATTAGCTACAACCAAGAAGACTTCAGTAGTTGGTTTTGTTCCGAGTTAATTGCCGAAGGGCTGGAAACTGCAGGTATCATAAATAGTGTTAACGCATCAGAAGTTACGCCAGTAGATATTTGTCGATTCTCAATATTTGAACAGCGCTATGTGCAACTTAAAGGAGAAGCACGGCCAATAGCAGGGTTTAATACGCAGCTAGCAGATAACTGGGGACAGGTTTGCTGACCCCACATAATTTCTAATAACTAGAAAATGCTATCTTGATGGATTTTGATGAACATACTGGTACCGATTTTTGTGTAATCGATTTTATATTCTTTTCCATTTAGGGTTTGAATAAACACTAAGGTTTTTTCATCGCCAAACACATCGCTTGTTGTAATATCAACAAGTTCCATATCCATCATTTTAGCATCGCGCTTATTCTCAGGGATTTTCCCTTCGTACTGCTTGATGCCTTTATAAGTAACGATAAGGGGCGGATTTTCGTCGCCGTTCGTTATTAGCAAATCTAACTTTCGAATTTTATGGATAATGGTATTTCTACCGCTTATCAGGAAGGCCTTCTCTGTCATTCTTCTCTCCGCGCCAGTTCGCCTTGTTCAGGAATCATTTATTTTTATTAAGATAGCAAATTTCGACACTATGTGCACAGCATAACCTATTGGCGATAGGTTATTATCTCTGCTTAAAGTATAAGCTTAAATTCACGTTCGCGCGTATAAAAGCATCTATCATTGATTAAAAAAACTATTTAGCATGGTTAATTTCTACTTAAACCCATGCGCTCGCTATTATTATGACCCGCGAGCCGCAGCCTCTCTAGTATCCGAAAGTCTATAATACGCCCTTAGCGCGAGCCTAATCCCACTTTATCCATGGTCTATTCAGTAAGTTACGTAGCAATTGCTTGCATGGTTGTGCTTCAGGGCTTCCAAATTCACAGCTATCAGCCTCTAAAAGGTCGACCTGAGCGAGTATATTTGAAACCGAAATCTCAAGTGCCAGTTCGCTATCGAGCTGTGTCATCGGTAAAATGAATTCTACCCTGTTAGTAAAGGCACAAGATGCTTCAGGCGCTGCATCAGCGGATTCAGACTCACAATTAGCACTGCCCAAATGATACTGCCACTGTTTATTGTTAGCCCCCGCGTGAGATAAATCCAGGCGTAAGAAACGATGCCCCGACTGTTTGTTTAAAAACATGCTGGTATCATTTAACGGTGATGCTTGAGCTAGAGGGTCGGTATGGTTTACATCAAAGGGAAGCCCCATTGTGAACCTAAGGTTGGTCGCGAGTTTTAATAGACCTTCCGATACATCTAGAATGATTTTATTATTGGCATTTTGTGGCGCGCTACATAACGTATGGAACTTTAATAAGGCAGTAGATTGGGTTTGCCACTGCGTTTGCTTAAAAGATACTCGCTGCCATTTACCGTCAATACGCACTTCAGGTTTGGTTAAGTAGAAGCCAAAGTAATCTAGTTGCCATTTTGTAGGCCCTACTTTTACCATTAATGGGCATGCGCTATTTTCAATGCCCGTAAGCGTAAATGGGATCTCGCCCACTTCTCGTTCACTCAAGCCCAGCTTGTCGCAGCCCGACAACCCTAAAATAACCGCTAATATGACACCTAAACGCCCGTGCATTTTCATTTCTATCTGTACTTCCTGTTTGAATTTAAGGTGCTAGGACCTTGGTATAGTGGTGTTGACCCCTTCGCCCAGAGGTTATAACTAATAAACGACCCGTTGCTAAGGATCATAGTGAGGCTAATAAGGCTGGCTCGTCAAGGATTGAGGTGGCCGTGCAAGGTAAAGAAGGTGATAACAATGCAAATTCATCACAAATGCAGGTAAAGCTGAACAAAAATAAAGCAAACTGTTCACAAAGCCTAACCCTAGGCGTGACAAGGCAAATAAAACTGCTTATACTTGCGCTCGCTTTTCATTGATACGTTTCACGTTTTCAAGCAAGCGATTTCAAATATGGCCCCATAGCTCAGTTGGTTAGAGCATCCGACTCATAATCGGATAAGGGTTGTATAGAAAGTAGAAGTAAAGCGTTATTATTCAATCGCTTAAAATAAATTGAATTATTAGTGAATTGGTTTGTGCTACATATGTGCTACAATTCACGGCCTTGGAAATGGCCCCATAGCTCAGTTGGTTAGAGCATCCGACTCATAAGTAATTGTGACCCTAGACAGAGATGTTTAGTGGAAAAACTGGGTGAATTGCTGGAAAGCTAAGTGACATTGTCATATGCCAATCAGCAGCCAAGCTCTTCAAGCGTGAAGAGAAGGTTCAGAGACTAGATGGTTCAGCACGACCTTGCTGTGTAAAACATCATTAGCGCCCAGCACCCTACCGGATTTATTCGAGGGTGATGATATAGTCCGTGCCATTACGAAAGTAGTGGATAAACAGAATCGGCAGGTCCCCTGTTCAAGTCAGGGTGGGGCCACCATTTCCAAATGTTCAATTTAATTGTTTTCGTTAGTAAGAATTTTCTGAATACGAGATTTATTTATACTCACCTGCTCAGCAATTTTTCTAACTGACATACCCTTCTCACGCAAAGAAAAGACGAGTTTATTGCGCTCTAACGTACCACGCTTTTGTTTAGATTGATTTATTTCCATTTCTAACTCAGCTTTATACCACCCTTCGGCTATTGCCAGTGTATTTACAAACCAAAAAGCACTACGAGATTTTTCGCATGTATTCCTCAATACCTCCTTTGAATAAACCCTGTTTATAAAATCAGTCAGAGAACTATATTCCTCTTTTAGAAATTTATAAGTAAGTAGTCCGTTAGGTGCTTTTAATTTGTCTCCGAGGAGCAAGAATATAGTTGGAAGATATTTACGCATCAGCTGCATTAGTGCTAAGCAGCTTTCTTCCCACTTTGAGTTTTCCAGTAGAAAGCTTAATTCCTTTGGATTACCCTTAGGATTTTCCCCATATGCTCCCCGAAGGTCCCTTTTCCTCAGATGATTCTTGAGTTTTTGATCGGTTTTTAAAAAACCTCCGATCTGTTTACTTTTATGAAATGATGGAAGGTTTGAAGTATGGTCCCAACAATGTTTTCTAGTTCTCGTAACCCGGAAGCATAATGCGCAGTATGTGACTTCTTTTTTATTGAGATAATCTCGTAAAATTAGAGTGACCAACCTAATTAATTCTAAATCTGATGCAACATCCAGTCGCTTAACTACCCACGCAGATTGGCTAAGTTCTGCCACTTCTAGCCCCCAGCCTTTCACTTTTTTCTCTGATGAGAGAACCTTTGAAGGGAGTTCAATCTCCTCATCGCTTCCGAAGCCAATACAAGCGCAAATGGCTAAACATTGGTTGAAATGTTTATCTAGGTATTTACTTAGAATTCCAGTTCCCGTAGCAATTCCCCACGAATACTTTGTTGCGCCAGTTTTCACTGACTCGCTCTTTTTGAGAACATTTAACATTTCAGAAACACTAGAGTAGAAAGCAGAACTGCACGTTCCCTCAAACTCCCTGAGTAACCCCTCTAAGTTAACAATTAAATGATTTTCTACCTTCATCGCTCGGCCAAATATGATTTTTAAATTCTTTAAATCTAAAGGATTAATAAGTTAGTGTCCACAAACTTTTAACATTCATACTGACTAAACTCTTTAGGTATAGATATCCTTCAAGCATGTTTAATCAATTAAGGTAAAAAACATGCAAAAACCAGAACTCTTAAATCGTAATGATGCGGCTGATTACATTTCAGTAAAACCGCAAACATTATCCGTATGGGCAACAACAGGTCGCTATTCACTACCATTTGTAAAAGTTGGTCGAAAGGTCTTCTATCGCAGAGAAGATCTCCCCCTGTGTCAGGATAGTTGTCGCCTCAGTTTTTCATAGTATTAGACAGGGTGCGGAAGTTAGGCATGAGTGAGAC